>FR893264.1:89299-111880 GCA_000436035.1 Prevotella sp. CAG:732
CGGAAGAGCAATCCCACTCCTCCTTCTCCTCAGGACCTATCTTGATGTAGAAGCAGTCGGGATGCAAGCCCAATCGGGCGAACTCCCACACGACCACCGAACTATCGACACCGCCCGACAGCAAGACGGCAATGCGCTTATCCTTGATTTCAGCCAGAAGCTGCTTGTCTCTATTCTCTAGTATTTTTTCCATTTTTGGCAATATTCTATACCTTATTCTATTATTTAAGTCAAATTCTTGCTTGCAAAATTACAAAAAAAGGCTGATACAGAATCATAAATGAATAAAAATTAGTACCTTTGCACCCGAAATTTCAAAATTACTAGTAGTTATGGACATCATTAGAAACTTGTTTTACGGCTTCCCTGACCTTTGGGGAGGTGGCGTAGCCCACTCTGTCATGATCCTGGCATTGGTCATCACACTGGGTTTATCTCTAGGCAAAATCAGGGTGAAAGGTGTTTCGCTCGGTTTGGCATGGATTCTATTTATCGGTCTTATCTTCGGCCATTTCTCTCTCAACCTCGACGAGCACCTGCTCCACTTCCTCAAGGAGTTCGGCTTGATACTCTTCGTCTATTCCATTGGCTTGGAGGTAGGTCCTAGCTTCTTCTCCTCGTTCAAGAACGGTGGAAAGAGCCTCAACCTGCTCAGCATCATCGTGGTAGCACTGAGCATCATCACCACCCTCGTCATCTACTCTTTCTCCAATACCTCCATCACCTCGATGACTGGTATCTTGTCGGGTGCCGTCACCAACACCCCTGGACTGGGTGCTGCCCAGCAGGCTTACAGTGACCTGCGCCACATCGACGCTCCTTCCATAGCTACCGGTTATGCCATCGCCTACC
The DNA here is from genome assembly GCA_000436035.1 of Prevotella sp. CAG:732. Lineage (GTDB taxonomy): Bacteria > Bacteroidota > Bacteroidia > Bacteroidales > Bacteroidaceae > Prevotella. The sequence goes on from FR893264.1 coordinate 90,152, forward strand.
CTATGGGTGTGCTCGGCGTCATCCTCTCCTTCATCGTCTTGCGCTATGCCCTCCGCATCAACAAGGGCGAGGAGGAAGCACAGGCCAAGCGTGGATTCGGACACTTGGAGGCGATGACCCTCAACACATTCTCCGTGAAGATTACCAACAAGATGATCTTCGGAGACACCGTCAAGGAGGTGCGCCATATCTTGAACCGCGACTTCATGATTTCCCAGATACATCGCTCAGAAGGTACTAGCACCAAGGAGATGGTAAACGGACAGACCATCCTCAACGAGGGCGACATCGTGTATGTGGTAGCCCATCCTTCCGTACAGGAGCCATTGATTGCCCTGCTCGGCGAGAAGGTGGAGATGGCTTGGGAGGAGTTCGGCAACGAGTTGATTACTCGCCGCATCCTCATCACCAAACCGGGCATCAACGGCAAGTCTATCTCCCAGATGCAGATTCGCTCTAACCTCGGCACCAACATCACCCGTGTAAACCGTGCCGGTGTCGATCTGATTGCCACACCAGACTTGAAATTGCAGTTGGGCGACCGTGTCACCGTAGTGGGCACCGAGCTTGCCATCAGTCATACAGAGAAGGTGTTGGGTAACCAGATGAAGCGCCTCAACTACCCTAACTTGATTCCTATCTTCCTGGGCATCATGCTCGGTTGTATCGTAGCCAACATCCCATTCTTCATCCCAGGCATCAATGAGAACTTGCGCCTCGGATTGACCGGTGGTCCATTGGTCGTAGCCATCCTCATCGGCTACTTCGGTCCGAAGTACAACCTCGTCACCTACAATACCATCTCAGCCAACCTGATGCTACGAGAAATCGGCATCTGCATCTTCCTGGCATGTGTGGGACTAGGCACAGGTGAGCAGTTCATCGAGACCGTAGCCACGGAGAAGGGAATGATATGGATCGTATATGGTATCGCCATCACCATGATACCTATCATCTTGGGTGGCATCATCGGCAGATTCGTCTTCCACATCAACTACTTCACGCTGCTCGGTGTATTGGCAGGTGCCAACACCAACCCATCAGCCCTGGCTTACGTAAGAGACCAGACATCGGCAGACGCGCCTACCGTGGGCTATGCGAACGTATATCCATTCGCCATGTTCCTGCGCATCGTCACCATTCAGATTATCATCTTCGTGTTCGGGTAATCCACTCCCGAACACCCTCTTCAATATAAAAACATACAAAAACATCAGATAAAGAAAAGATAAACAGACATTCATGGAAAAGGAGAATGAATTAGGGGCTATCTTAGCCAACAGTGAAAAGAAAGGAACCTGTAAGTGTGGCAATGACCAGGAGAACTGCAAGTGCCAGGAGATTTCGGAGGCAGAGCTTCGCCATAAGCTCGACCTGCTGCTCCGCACCGGCAAGATATTGGTGGAGAGTGCCGCAGATACATCTCGCATCATGCGAACCATGAAACGTACCGCCGCCTTCCTCGGACTGGACGAAAGATACATGCACCTCTACGTGAACTGGAACGTGCTGATGGTGAACTACAGTGACGAAGAGCACTCCTTCACCAAGTTCCAACGTTGCGAAAAGCATGGCATCAACCTCACCTCCATCTCCCTGATCAGCAAGCTCTCTTGGCGCGCCATCAAGGAAGACTACTCGCTCGACCAATATGAGCAAGCCCTCAACGAGGTGCAGGCTACCCCAAGAAGTTTCACCCCTTGGCAAGTAGCCATCGGTGGAGGTTTCGCCTGTGGCGGCTTCTGCATTCAGTTCGGTTGCGACTGGCCAGCCTTCTTCTTCTGTTCATTGGCAGCCATCCTGGGCTTCCGTCTTCGCATGTACTTGCCTACCAAGGGCTGCAACAACTATGTGGCAATCGGCATCTCGGCTTTCGTAGCCACCTTGATCGCTTGGTTGACCTCCTTCTTGTCATTAGACCCAGCCATCGCATCCAGCCTGCCAGGCTTCATGCACTCCGACACCCCATGGCATCCATTGATGGCTTGCGCCCTCTTCATCGTGCCAGGAGTGCCACTCATCAACTTCGTCAACGATATGCTTGACGGATATATAGAGGTGGGAATGGTACGAGCACTGAACACCCTGTTGATGGTCTTGGCGATGGCATTCGGTATCGCATTCGCTATCCAAGTATGCCACATCGACAACTTCGTCAAGGACCTCACCATGACACCTCACCACGAGTACTGGGAGTTTGCCATCGCAGCAGCAGTCTCAGCCATGGGCTTCTCCACCATCTTCAGCATTCCAAGAAGACTCTTGCCAGTTGTGGCAATGGGAGGTATCATAGCCGTTTGCTTCCGTAACTTCGTCAACTTGGGTCCTAGCAATGGCAACATCGGCTTGGACATGGGCTTGAGCATCGGTTCCTTGGCAGGTTCAGCCTTGATCAGCGTCATCGTCATCAAGGCTCGTCACTGGTTCCACACCCCACACCAGTGCATCACCATTCCGAGTGTCATCCCAATGGTGCCTGGAGTATTGATGTATCGTGCCCTGTTTGCCTTCATCGACATGCACGGCGTGGTAGGCGAGGTCACCGTAGGTATGAACAATGCCATCAAGGCATCGCTCGTCATCATCTGCATCGCCCTGGGTGTAGCGATTCCTAACGTGTTCTTCCGCCGCTTCATCGAGGGCAGCCGCAAGCGCAAGCTCTTCAACATGCTGGTGGAGAGAAAGAGAAAGAACGGCGAGTTTGTGGATTTGCACGAGGTGGAAATCAAGTATAACGAACAATAACATCAGCTATCATATCATAAAAAGAGACAATCCCTTAAAAAGATTGTCTCTTTTTTTGGTTGTTTCCCGAATATTATCTATCTTTGCACCACATAGGCGTATCTGCCGAAGAAAAACAAAGAAAGGAAATAACTATGAACATCGAACATTTAATCGAAAGAATAGAGAAATCCGATGGCCTCTCCAAGACCCTCGGAATGCACTTTATATCAACTCCAGAACCTGACACCCTACAAGCATCCATGAAAGTGGATGAGCGCAACAAGCAGCCCTTCGGTTTTCTCAGTGGCGGTGCCTCACTCGCATTGGCTGAGAACTTGGCTGGCGTAGGCTCTCTTGCCGCTTGTCCTGGAAAGATAGCCGTGGGCATCAACGTGAGCGGTACCCACGTGCTCGCCGTTTTGGAAGGCGACACCGTGACCGCTTATGGCAAACTCGTACACAAGGGAAGAACCTTGCATACCTGGCAAGTGAATATCAAGAACTCCAATGGCGACTTGATTTGCACCGTGCAGGTCACCAATTACGTCTTCACACCCAAGAAGGACAACACCGACAAGAAGGTGAACCTGGAAGAGGCCGAGGACAAACCATTAGGCAAGGAGGGCTAGACGGCAATGGCAGCATTTGCATTTTATCGCCTGCCCTACAAGGACAGCTATACGCTCGTGATGCAAAACGACGATGACCCCGAAAAGCTCTCATCCGTGGATGAGCTGAACGGGAAGTCGGGCTTTGTCATCGCTCCCTTCATGCCCTCAGAAGAGTGTCCGATTCTCCTGATGCGCCCCGACGTAGTGAAGCATATCAAGTTGAAAGCCGAAATGACAATCCAAGAGGCTGAGGTATCTCTTTCCAGCAAAAAGGAGAAACAAGCATACGCCCAAGACTTCGAGACTTTCCATGAGCAACTCGAAAAAGGCAAGTTCGACAAGATTGTCTTGGCGAGATGCTCGAAGATGAGAAGTCAAGCCTGCGCCCACATCCAGGCGAAGGAACTCTTCCTGAAAGCCTGCCAGATGTATCCTCGTCTCTTCATCGCCCTCGTCTCCACCACCCAGTCGGGCACTTGGCTGATGGCAACCCCGGAGATTCTCTTGAGTGGCAACGGATGCGAGTTTAAGACCATGGCTTTGGCTGGCACCCAACCAGCTCCCGCCTCCACAATCGTCTCAGATAAACCTATCGAGGGAGTGGAATGGCAAGAGAAGGACCAAATGGAGCAACAATACGTCACCGATTACATCGAGGATGTCATCTCAGAGTTCTCGCAACACTATACCAAAAAGGGACCTTTCACGACGATGGCCGCCCAGCTCTATCATCTGCGCACCGACTTCCTCTTCCGTCTTGACGACATCGACTGTCTAGGCGATGTGCTCGACGAGCTATTCCCTACCCCAGCCATCTGCGGTATTCCGAAGGAAGAGACACGCCAGTTTATCCTCGACAACGAGAGCATCGACCGCAAGTACTACAGTGGCTTTGTCGGTCCGCTGATGCCGAATGGCGAAACCCATCTCTATGTATCCCTTCGCTGCATGAACATCCACCAAGGTGGCAAGTTCGACCTCTATGCCGGTGGCGGTCTCCTCGCCGAGAGCGAGATGGAGAAGGAATGGCTAGAGACCGAGGCGAAGATGCAGACTATGAGGAAAGTTGTGGGGAAGTGAAGAATTCAATAGCTTAGAAGGGCGCAAGCCTATTTATACATTATTAATTATACATTATCATTTATTCCCGTGTTTAGCAATATTGAGAATGTGAATATCCTGACCAGTGTCTTGAAGAGTCACTGTTGCAGAAGAGTGGTGGTTTGTCCGGGCAGCAGAAATGCGCCTATCGTACACAACCTCAATAAGCTGGAGGGCATCCGGTGCTATCCCGTGACGGATGAGCGAAGCGCAGGATTCTTCGCCATCGGCTTGGCTTTGGGCAATCCTTCATCACAGAGCCCCGAACCAGTCGCCGTCTGCGTCACATCGGGTTCGGCACTGCTCAACCTCCACCCTGCCGTGGCAGAGGCATACTACCAGAAGTTGCCTATCATCTTCATCTCTGCCGACCGCCCTGAAGCATGGATTGGACAGCAGGATGGACAGACCTTGCCACAAGCCAACGTGTTCGGGTCGTTGGTCAACCGAAGCGTCAACCTACCTGTCATCGCGAACGAAGAACAACATTGGATGTGCGAGCGAGAAGCCAACGAAGCCATCATCGACTGCGTGCATCGCAAGATGGGACCCATTCATATCAATATTCAGATACAAGAACCTCTCTACGAGTTTACGGAGAAGCAATTGCCAGAAGCAAGATGCACAAGATATGTAACCCCTCGCCGTTACGAGAGCCTTGATGCTTACGACATCAGAGACTTCCTGCAAGCCAAGCGTCCGATGATTGTCGTGGGACAAGATTATCCTACCACTCAAGTATATGGCATCAAGGACATGGCTTCGTGGGCAGTGGTGCTCTGCGAACCTACCGCTCTCGGTCATCACGGTTGTGGAGGACTGGCTCAAGGTGTTCATCACTTTGACGATGTGCTGGCAGCACTGGAACGAAAGGAGAAGGCTGCAAGAGAAAGCGGTGACGAGAAAGCATTGCAAGAAATCGAAGCCTACAAGCCCGACTTCATCCTCTATGTGGGCGGTTGCCTTGTGAGCAAGCGACTCAAGCAGTTCTTGCGCAGTTGCAAGGATGCCAAGGTATGGCGAGTGAGCAAGGACGGCGATGGTGTCGATACCTTCATGCACCTCGACCGCATCTTTGCGGCAGATTCCAACACACTGGCAGAGAGCATGAGGGACAACGAGCAAGCCTATGAGGACGAGGTCAAGGAATACATAAAGAAGTGGAATGACGCCTTGAAATCGGCTGATCACCACGCAAGAGACTACGACCCAGCGTTCAGCAGCATGGCAGCCGTGAAATACTTCCAAGAGGAATTTCTCGCCAACTGGAATGGTGATACCGATGAGTGCCGCCTCTTCTATGGCAACAGCATGGCTATCCGACTGGCTTGCATCTATGCCAAGATGTATGTTCACTGTCTGCGAGGCGTGAATGGCATCGAGGGTACGCTCTCAGCGGCAGCCGGTCTGTCGAAATATCTGTCAGAGAGCGTGCGACTGAGAAGTCAATCCAACAACAAGGTGTTCTGCGTGCTTGGCGACCTGAGCTTCTTCTACGACCAGAACGCCCTTTGGAACCAAAACCTGGATGGCAGTCTTCGCATCATCGTACTCAACAATGGCGGCGGTGCCATCTTCGGCAAGTTTGAAGGACTGAAGCAGAGCGATGCCCGTGAACGGCTCGTGATGGCAGAGCACCACACCTCAGCCGTGAACGCATGTCAGGCAAACGACATTGTCTATATGGGAGCCAATGACATGAAATCGCTGAAGTACGGCATCGACCAACTTATCCATGCAGATTCCGACCGTCCGATGCTCCTTGAAGTCTTCACCGACATCGAGACAGACAACCGGGTCTTGAAGGAATACTACGACACCTTGGAACTGTTGAGCAGTCGAGAGATGTTTGAACGAACACAAGCTAGAATAAGGGGGATTTTAAAAGAAGGGAAGTAGAAACAAACAAAAATATACAATGAGAGAATGGAAGAAAATAGAAGGATTTGATTTCAAGGAAATCATCTTCGAAGAGTATAACCACATCGCAAAGATTACGATCAATCGAGAGCGTTATCGCAACGCCTTCACCCCACTCACCACCTGGGAGATGTCGCAGGCTTTCAGCTACTGCCGAGAGTGCCAAGACATCCGTGTGGTCATCTTGACGGGAGCTGGCGACAAGGCGTTCTGCTCAGGTGGAGATATGCACGTGAAAGGTCGTGGCGGCTACGTGGGCACTGATGGTGTGCCTCGTCTCAACGTGCTCGACGTGCAGATGCAGATTCGTCGCTTGCCCAAGCCAGTCATCGCCATGGTCAACGGCTATGCCATCGGTGGCGGTCACGTGCTTCACGTGATGTGCGACCTCACCATTGCCTCCGAGAATGCCATCTTCGGACAGACCGGTCCTAAGGTAGGTAGCTTCGACGCAGGCTTCGGTGCCTCCTATCTCGCCAGAATGGTGGGACAGAAGAAGGCAAGAGAGATTTGGTTCCTCTGCAAGCAATACACGGCAAAAGAAGCCGAGGAGATGGGCATGGTAAACAAGGTGGTTCCTTTCGAAAAGCTCGAAGACACTTGCGTGGAATGGGCTGAGACTATTATGGAGCGCTCCCCTCTCGCCCTCCGCATGATCAAGGCTGGACTCAATGCCGAACTGGATGGTCAGGCAGGAATCCAGGAATTGGCAGGCGATGCCACCATGCTCTACTATACCATGGATGAGGCGCAAGAAGGTGGCAAGGCTTTCCTGGAGAAGCGCAAGCCAAACTTCGACGATTATCCAAAATTCCCTTAATACAATTGTTTCCGAAAAACATCACCACGTGTCCAGAAAAACATAGGGACGTGTTATAAAAAACATCGGGACGTTTTTCAGATTTCCTCGGGACGTTTTTCCAAAAACCTCGGGACTTTTTTGGAAAAGCCTAGGCACATACTAAGAATACAATAGAGCAGACGGATTTCCTCCTGGGAGTCCGTCTTTTTTGTTCTATTCCTCCTAAAAATCAACAGAATAGCTAATATCTTCTTGCTTTTTTGCATTTTTCTCTCTAAAAAACTCGCAATACCAAAATATTTTCCTAACTTTGCACCCGAAATTAAAAAGAAATAGAAAAGAAACAGAAAAGAAATAAAAGTTACAGTAATGAAATTAAAAGTATTAGTTTCGGTTTTGACACTCAGCTCAACCATGTCAATGGCAGCACAGAGTGGCAAGTTTGTTCCATTCAAGTATGGTAACATGGACCAATGGGTAATTAGAAATGTAAAGGAATCAGGAATTATCGGTGGTAACCAAAAGACACTCTACGAGGTAGGTCCTTCGATGACACTCAGCGGTACCACTCCTTATACCAACAAGGGCGGTTCTCCATGGGGAACTTCCAATGTGATGGCTCACGTTTCTGGCATCTACAAGACCAACTGCTCCGTTTATCGTGACACTCACGCTGGACACGGACATTGCGCCAAGCTCGTGACCCATATCGAGAAAGTAAAGGTATTGGGACTCATCAACATCAAGGTGTTGGCAGCAGGCTCCCTCTTCCTCGGTGATGTTCGCGAGCCAATCACAGGTACCAAGGATGGTCCGAAGGCTATCAACTGGGGTATTCCTTTCACCGCCCGTCCTAAGGCTTTGAGATACGATTACAAGACTCAGCTCAGCACGAGTCCTACCCGTATCAAGCAGACAGGATTCAGTAGCGCCTCTACCGTGCAAGGTCACGACTACGCCGTCACCCTCCTCTTCCTCCAGAAGCGTCATGAGGATGCCAAGGGCAACATCACGGCTAAGCGTGTGGGCACTGTGGTAGTGAAATATGGCAAGAGTACCAGCGGATGGGTAGAGGGTGCCACCTATGAAATCCACTATGGCGACATCCGTCACATGGCAGGTTACAATGCCTCCCTCATGGGATTGCGTTCTACCGACTATGCCCGCAACAGCAAGGGCAAGAGCGTACCTGTCAAGGAAATCGGTTGGGCTTCAGCCAATGAGACTCCGTCTCACCTCGTGCTCCAGTTCTCTTCATCACACGGCGGTGCGTTTATCGGAACACCAGGCAACACATTCTGGATTGACAACGTGGGATTGGTTTACTAACCATCCCACCTCTATTATATATAAAACGCCTCCCAAGGCACTTATTGATCAACTGGTATCATTATGAAGTACTTACTTGCCATGTTCCTATGCTTCATGGTCTATCTAGCCGTAGAAGCAAGCGAGCCCAAACTCTGTTATGTCCCCGTTCCGTCTAGCGATATGGAGGCAGACTCTTCGTGGGTGAACGAATCCGCCACAAAGCAAGATACTTTGACCAAGAAAAAGTCGCTTCTGACGAGATTCTTGGACTACTTCAATGATGCCAACAAAAATAAGGAGCACAAGAAATTCGACTTCAGTATCATTGGCGGTCCACACTACAGTACCGACACCAAGTTGGGCATTGGACTCGTGGCAGCCGGTCTTTACCGTGCCAACGCCAATGACACGCTTCTTCCTCCATCCAATGTATCCCTCTTTGGCGATGTCAGCACCGTAGGTTTCTATATGCTGGGCATCCGAGGCACGCATATCTTTCCACAAGACAAGTATCGTGCCGACTACACCATCTATTTCTATTCCTTCCCCTGCAAGTTCTGGGGCATGGGATATGACATGGGCGATGACGACAGCAACAAGAGCGACATGAAACGATGGCAGGCACGCTTCAAGGCGAGTTTCCTCTTCCACTTGGGCGACAACCTCTACCTCGGTCCGATGGTGAGCTACGACTACGTGATTGGCAGACGCATCGAGCGTCCCGAACTGCTCAACGGCATGGACCAGCACACTTGGAACATTGGTGCCGGCTTCTCTGCCGTCTATGATACCCGTGATGTGCTCACCTATCCCCATCGAGGATTTTACATCAACCTCAGCCAGTGTTTCCGTCCGAGGTTTATGGGCAACGACTACGCCTTCAGCACCACCGAACTACAGGTGGATGCCTACCAGCGAGTATGGAAAGGAGCCATCTTGGCAGAAGACTTCCGAACGATGCTCAACTTCGGCAATCCCTCTTGGGGCATGATGGCACTGCTCGGCAATAGCAACTCCATGCGAGGCTACTATGAGGGACGCTATCGAGACAAGCACAAGATGGAGGCGCAAGTGGAACTTCGCCAGCACATATGGAAGCGAAACAGCCTCACCACTTGGGTAGGTGCTGGCACCGTCTTCCACAAATTCAGCGAGATGAGAAGCCGACACATCCTACCTAATTTCGGTATCGGCTATCGCTGGGAATTCAAGAAGAATGTCAACGTCAGACTCGACTATGGATTTGGCAAGGCGGGACAAACAGGATTCCTCTTCAGTATCAACGAAGCGTTTTAATTAATTAAGAATTAATAATTTGCCTAGCGCTTTTAAGCTAGAATAAGGCTGATGCCGAAACTATATGGAATCGGGCTAATGCTATTATCATAAATCATAAAGAATGAACTTCAATAATATCAAAAAGAATTTCAACAACATTCTCTACGTCTATGCGGTGATAGCCTTGATGCTACCCAACATAGCCCTTTGCTTTACGGAGCATCTTTCTCTTTGGGCATCAGCTGCCAACATCCTCTTGCCACTCGGCATCTATGCGCTCTTGATGTCGCTCTGCAAGAAGACAGGCAAGATGGTGTGGTGGTGTTTCATCCTCATCTTCTTTGCAGCCTTCCAGCTCGTCTTGCTGTATCTTTTTGGCAAGGGAGTGATCGCTGTAGATATGTTTCTCAATCTCGTCACCACCAACCCTGGTGAGGCGATGGAATTGCTCGACAATCTCGTGCCAGCTGTAGCAGGCGTGTTCATCGTCTATCTACCTCTGCTCATCTTGGGCATCGTGTCCATCCGTGGCAAGAAATACCCATTACTCTCCGATGCTTGGAAAAAGACTTCACGCAAGTGGGGCGTGGGCTTCGCCATCTTGGGCTTGTTCAGCCTCATCCTCTCCTATATTCAGGTGGAGAACTACAAGATGAGAGACCAACTCTACCCTGTCAATGTATGTTACAACCTCTGCTTAGCTGTGCAGCGCAACAATGCCAGCATCAACTACCAGGAGGCGAGCAAGAACTTCAAGTTTGATGCCAAGCCAAGCTATCAGGATGCTACTTCTGATAGCCATTTAGCCGACTCCACCGAAATCTATGTGATGGTGATAGGCGAGACGGCGAGAGCACACAACTTCAGCCTCTACGGCTATAAGCGAGACACCAATCCGTTGCTTAGCAAGACCGAAGGATTGATGATCTTTGACAAGGCAACTACTCAGTCGAACACCACTCACAAGAGTGTGCCGATGCTTCTATCGCAAGTATCAGCCGACAATTTCGAGAATCTCTTCCATGAGAAAGGTATCCTCGCCGCCTTCCGAGAGGCAGGATTCCATACCGTCTTCGTCAGCAACCAATTGCCCAACCACTCGTTCATCGACTTCCTAGGCGAGCAAGCCAACGAGTGGGCATTCATCAAGACTGGAGATTGCAACGAGGCTTTCACCAAGGCTTACGGAAGTAAGACCCTCCAAGTGAAGGCAGACAAGAATGGAAACATCTATGATGCCGAATTGCTCCCTATCCTCGACAAGGTATTGAGCAAGAAATACAAGAAACTCTTCGTCGTGCTCCACACCTATGGTTCCCACTTCAACTATATGGAGCGTTACCCTAGGGAGATGGCTTACTTCAAGCCTGACACCCACAGCGATGCCAAGGTAGAGAATCGCCGAGACCTCGTCAATGCCTATGACAATACCATTCGCTATACCGACTACGTATTGCACAGTGTGATAGAGAGACTCCAAAAGCAAGGTGGACTGAGTGCGATGCTCTATACGAGCGACCACGGCGAGAACATCTTTGATGACAGTCGCAAACTCTTCCTCCATGCCTCGCCACGAGCATCGAGATACGAGCTAGAAGTACCATTCTTGATTTGGACTTCCAAGAGATACGACCAGACATTCCCTACAAGGAAGAACGCACTGAGCGTCAATCAGCACAAGAATGTACAAAGCAGCCGCTCTGCCTTCCACACCATGCTCGGCATCGGTGGCATCAATACTCGCTATCGCAACGACCATCAATCGTTGGCTAGCGATAGATACAAGGAAGAGCCTCTGCTCTATCTCAACGACCACGACGAGGCGATACCACAAGCCGACTGCGGATTTGAAAAATAATCAACTTTTTTCGCCGTATTTAAGAAAAAAGTAGTACCTTTGCCCTTGATAATGTCAAAATGACATTTTCAAGGGCTTTATTATAACTTAAAACAAAAGACAAAAACAATGGAACTAATCAAAAACGACCAGCTCACCTTGGAGATTTCTTCACTGGGAGCAGAACTTCAGAGCATCAAGGATGCCAATGGTAATGAATATCTTTGGGATGGTGACGAGCAATACTGGAACCGCCACTCTCCTATCCTCTTCCCTATCGTTTGCGGTGTGTGGAACGACACCTATCGCATCGACGGAACCGAATATCACCTCTCTCGCCATGGCTTCGCCCGTGACACAGAGTTCCAGTTGGTAGGCAAGACTGCCGACCGTCTCACCTTTGCCCTCATCGACAACGAGGAGACCTTGAAGAACTATCCATATCACTTCAATCTTGCCGTTTCCTATCGTTTGGAAGGCAATGAGATTCACGTCATCTGGCACGTGGAGAACACCGATGACAAGGAAATTTTCTTCCAGGTAGGTGGTCACCCAGCATTCCTCGTACCAGGTTGCAAGAAGGGCGAGGAGATGAAGGCAACACTGAAGCTCGACAACGAGGCTCCTGTTCGCCTCTTCGGCAACGTGGGTGGTTGCATCGACCGCCAGGCTAAGGAGACCGTGGAGACAGACAAGGGCATCTGGGAAGTTGACGAGCAGACCTTCGCCGACGATGCTGTCATCTTCGACAAGAGTCAGGTGAAGCAAGTGACACTCCTCAACGAAAAGGGTGAGCCACACGTCACATTGGAATTCAAGACCCCTTGTGTCGGCATCTGGAACCCAACAGGCAAGCACGCCCCATTCATCTGCATCGAACCTTGGTATGGCATCAGCGATTGGGCTGAGTTTGACGGCGAGTTCAAGGACAAGTACTTGATGAATCGCTTGCAACCAGGGGCTAGCTTCATGAGTGAGTACATCATTCGCATCGAGAAATAAGTCATAACATCAAACATACAAAAGACTAAAGAATGGAAAATAACGAAAAAGAAAACTTGCAACTCCCAGAGAACGCCTTCCGTGAACTAAAGGACGGCGAGGAGTACAAGCCTCTGATGTCACCCGACAAGGTGTATCCGGAGGTTAACTTCTGGTCAGTGACCTGGGGTATCGTGATGGCAGTCATCTTCTCTGCCGCAGCCGCCTATCTCGGCTTGAAAGTAGGACAGGTATTCGAGGCAGCCATCCCTATCGCCATCATCGCCGTAGGAGTGAGCACTGCCACCAAGCGCAACAAGGCGTTGGGCGAGAATGTCATTATTCAGAGCATCGGTGCTTGTTCTGGTGCCGTGGTAGCAGGAGCCATCTTCACCTTGCCAGCCATCTACATCCTTCAGGCAAAGTATCCAGAGATGACGACCTCTTTCATCAAGATATTCATGGCATCGGCTCTCGGTGGTGTGCTTGGCATTCTCTTTCTGATTCCATTCCGCAAATATTTCGTGAGCGACATGCACGGCAAGTATCCGTTCCCTGAGGCTACTGCCACCACACAAGTGCTCGTGAGCGGTGCCAAGGGTGGCGACCAAGCCAAACCTTTGCTCATCGCCGGACTGGTGGGTGGTCTCTACGACTTCATCGTGGCGAGCCTCGGTTGGTGGAACGAGAACTTCACGAGCCGTGTTGTCGGTTGGGGATGTGACTTGGCTGACAAGGCAAAGCTCGTCTTCAAGGTGAACACGGGTGCCGCCGTACTTGGTCTGGGCTATATCATCGGCTTGAAATATGCCTTCTACACCTGCTTGGGTTCTCTCGTCGTATGGTGGTTGATTGTACCGGGTATGAGCATCATCTTCCACGACTCCGTACTCAATGCTTGGGATCCTAGCATCACGGCTACCGTGGGAGCGATGGCTCCAGAGGAAATCTTCAAGGCTTACGCTCGCAGCATCGGCATCGGTGGTATCGCCATGGCTGGTATCATCGGTATCATCAAGAGCTGGGGCATCATCAAGAGTGCCGTAGGCTTGGCTGCCAAAGAGTTGAAGGGCAAGAGTGCCGTCGATGAGAACGTAAAGCGCACGCAGCGTGACATCTCTTTCAAGATTATCGCCATCGGTTCATTGGTTTGCATCCTCGTCACCTTCCTCTTCTTCTGGTTTGGTGTGATGGATGGCAACCTTCTCTTCGCCATCATCGCCATCTTGCTCGTGGCAGCTATCGCCTTCCTCTTCACCACAGTGGCAGCCAATGCCATTGCCATCGTGGGCAGCAACCCTGTATCAGGCATGACGCTGATGACCCTCATCTTCGCTTCCGTCGTGATGGTGGCTGTAGGTCTGAAAGGCTCAGGCGGTATGTTGGCAGCCTTGATCATGGGTGGTGTCGTTTGTACGGCTCTGTCTGTGGCAGGCTCTTTCATCACCGACCTCAAGATAGGTTACTGGCTCGGTACTACCCCTAAGAAGCAAGAGGGATGGAAGTTCCTCGGCACCTTGGTCAGTGCTGCTACCGTAGGCGGCGTGATGATGCTCTTGAACGAGACTTACGGATTTGCTTCTGGTTCCTTGGCTGCTCCTCAGGCGAACGCGATGGCTGCGGTCATCGACCCATTGATGAACGGTGTGGGAGCTCCTTGGATTCTCTATGGCATCGGTGCCATCATCGCCATCGTGCTCACCTACTTCAAGATTCCTGCCCTGGCATTCGCCCTGGGTATGTTCATCCCGTTGGAGTTGAACGTTCCTCTCTTGGTCGGTGGTGCCGTCAACTGGTATGTCACCTCTCGTAGCAAGGATGCCAAGGTGAACAGCGAACGTGGCGAGAAGGGTACACTCATCGCCAGTGGTTTCATTGCCGGTGGAGCCTTGATGGGCGTAGTCAGCGCACTGCTCAAGTTTGGTGGCATCGAGGCGTCTATCGCCGATAGTTGGTGGGCTAACCCAATGTCGGAGGTTTGCTCGCTCATCGCCTACATTCTCTTGATTGGTTTCTTCGTGAGAGCCACCAAGAAATAGCATTTACACCTTATTATATATAAGGGAAGACAAAAACTTAATTTTATAGAAAGATGAAAAGAACCATATTGTCATTGATGCTCCTAGCCGTTGGATTGCTAGGAGCACAGGCACAAGGCACAGAAGACCTCGATGCCAAATACACCAAGGGATTGTTGCCAGTAGGAACCACTGCTCCCGACTTCGTCATCAAGAAAGCCAAGGAAAATCAGCCAGCCCTTTCCCTATCCGACTATCGCACCCATCAAGAGGGTTCACTCCAACGTCCGGGTTGCTACGTTCTCCTCGACTTTTGGGCAACTTGGTGTCCTGACTGTCGCAAGGAGATACCTACAGTAAAGGAAATCTACAAGAACTACAAAAACAAGGTGAAGCTCATCGGCGTGTCTTTCGATACCGATAAGGACAAGTTGAAAGAGTTCCGCAATAGCAACGAGATCAAGTGGACGATGTATTGCGAGGGAAAGAAGTGGAAGGAAACCAACATTTCGAAGGCTTACAACATCCAGTGGATTCCTACTATGTATCTCATCGACCCTGAAGGCAAGGTAGCCTATACAACCGTGGTTGCCGAGAACATGGTAAAGAAACTGGCAGAGCTAGATGCCGCAGGCAAACTTGCAGAATACATGAAAAAGCCAGAGTTTCCTGGTGGCATGAAAGCATGGACCAAGGCGATGGACGAGAGTATCAGTTATCCAGAGATAGCCTCCAAGTATCAGGCTGAAGCCAAGATCAAGATTTCATTCCAGATAGACAAGGAAGGCAATATGCAGAACATCGAGGTGAAGAACTACGAGGGCAATCGCCTCTCAGGAGCCGCCTACGACAAGCTATCCTACCAAGAGAAGCAAGATGCAGAGATTGCCGTAAAGACCGCCTTCTCACAAGCCGCTCTCCAAGCTCTACAGAAGTTGTCTGCCATCAAGTGGACACCTGGCACGGAAAGAGGCAAGGCACTCACCGTCAACCATAGCATCAGCTATCGCTTCCATCTGCCAAAAACAGCGTTAAAGAAGTAATTTTCGCTTAAAAGAGCAGAAAATTGAGAAAATATTTGGAGATTTCAAATAAACGTCTTATCTTTGCATCCCAATTATCACGGAAACGTGGTTTTTGGGATGTATTTTCTCATCAAGAGAAAGTTGTAAGGATTCGGGGTTGACTGGATTTGACGGCGAGATGAGATGGTACGTAAGCACGCGGAGGCTCGTTGGCTACCTCCTAAATCTTAGTGAACAAAAAATTAATTGGCGAAAATAACTACGCTCTCGCTGCTTAATCGAAGTACAGTAGATTAACTTTATTCCGTCACTAGGTGATGGAACGGGACATCGCTCAACGGATGTAGTTCCGAATCTTGTTGGTCAAGCGGTGCAGGCAAATCGGAAATAGCTCATGTATGCCTCGCTGCATGGGTGAAACTTTAGAGGATAAGGGTATGATTGGTGGTCCAGGTCTTGTCATACTTCGAAAATCGCAGTCTGGAATAAGCGTGTAGAAAGCGTATGGTTTCCTTGTGCGGACGAGGGTTCGATTCCCTCCAGCTCCACCCGATACAAAAAACTCACAGGTTCTATTAAGAACTTGCGAGTTTTTTTGTTTGCCGAAAATCTGTTCATAAAGAAAAAGACTAAAACATTTGGTTATTAGAAAATTTCTTTGTAATTTTGCTGCCGAACATCAAAGACAAGAATTGCTCATGGGTAAATATGAAGAAATAGAAGGTTGGCGTCTTTCCAATGGCAAAACCATCCGAGAGATAAAAAGTGTAACAGAGCCTCCTGCATTATGGTTTGGCCTATATTTCAAAGATCTTTTCGATAATCTAAAATAAAATTCTTTTATGAAATATCCTATAGGAACAAAACACAAACTAGTAAGATTTTCCCTCATAATGAGTTTCTTGCTTTGTTGCATGGGAACAGTTAATATGCAAGCCCAGACCTGCGAGGGACGTGTATGCCTAAAAAATAATACCCAGCAACTCTATGTTGGAAATGACCGAATAGAAATTCCTCGAAAGAAAAAAGACGTACAAGTTTACCGAAATTTCTTTTCTCGCCAATGCCAGAGCGATATGATTCCGATAGCAAGCATTGATTCTGTCGTGGTGTGGAAAGCTACATCACAACAGTACGCACGTATATTAGTCCCATTGGAGAATGTAGGTTGGAGTTGGCTGTATGTTAATCATCCGCAAATCCAAGTTTATATCTACGCCTCACAAGGCTATTCTGTAACAGATATGGGTGGCATGAAAGCTTATCAAGGTAACACTGTTGCTGCAATGTTCCTCATTCCGAGTAAGACTGCATGCGATTTCTATATCAAGCAACCTAATGGCAAGCTTGTATGTTTAGGGGATGCCTATAAGAAATGCGACAAGTCTTTTATCCGTGAACTTTGCCACTGTGTAGGACTAACACAGGAATGGGAGCAGAGGCTCATAGAATTAAAAGAGTCCAACCGAAGCTCCATAATACAACGAGTAGTAGAAATATTAGATGACAAACAATAACAACTAACAGAAAGGACACATTATGAAGGCAATGAAAATTTGGCTGCTTTTGGCAGTAATGGTGATGGCGATAGCCGTACACGCACGTAAGAACGATGACCCAGAAATGCGTCATGTGCGCCTCACGATGACAGATGGCACACAAGTAGAGGGTTACATTCCCAAAAAACACATGAGTTGGTTTTTGGAATATCAAGTGAAACTTTCCGACAATCCCGATGGTAAAAAAGCCAAAAAGTATGATGCCGAGAACCTAACCAAGATGGAGTGGCTAACCCCTACAGAAGAGCATCCTGAAGGCATGGTATGGGAACATTGTCAAGCTATGTCCCGTAATACGATAAAGTCGGTTATGCAAGATCGCCTCTTGGAACTTCTTTACCGTGGTAAAAATGCATCTGTTTATAAGGCTCACGTTTTTCTGCCAGGCAACGGCATCAATACAGGCGCGTCTTGGGCTACCTGGTATGTCCTGAAGCCCAATGGACAGAAACGAGCATTTATCATCTACAATGCCACTTTAGACAAGATGGGAAGCTTAGACAAGCAATTCAAGGATCAAAATGAATATGAGGGACTGAAAGAATACATACTAGAATGGTGGAACAAAGACAAGAAATTGGCTAGGAAACAGATCAATGATGGTGTTGCTATTTTCAGCAATATTTATGATGAATGGAAAGCCAGTTCCAGCAAATAATCACTATGTTCCCCCAATCACATATCAGACGAACCGCTTTGAAGCACGCCTTCCAAGCCTCGATTCCCATCATGGCAGGCTATGGATTCTTGGGGCTCACCTACGGCATCTACATGCACGAGCTGGGTTTCAGCTTCTTGTATCCCATGCTCTTGGCTATCATCGTCTATGACGGCAGTGCAGAGTTTCTGTTAGGTAATATGCTCCTGGGGAGTTTCCATCCGCTGCAAACATTCCTGATGGTCTTGAACCAAAAGGAGCAATGACATCCCTTAACTTCTATCAATTTCCTCATACAAATGACAATGAACTACGATATTTTATCTCCCGAAAAAGACCCAATGGGCACAGCCATCCTTGATTATCAAAAGACAGGCAAGGCTGGTAAGTTGCGTGTACTCTCCTCCATGTTTGAAGAGGACGAGATGCCCGTGAAACACCTTTTCAGAAGTTACCATGACATGCCGAAACTAGAAAAGAAGGCACTCGACTTGGCGAGAGGAAAGGTGCTGGATGTGGGAGCTGGTGCAGGTTGCCATTCCCTTGCCTTACAAAAGAGGATGGAGCAAGAACAGCAGAAAGGCTCAAAAGCTCAAAACAACATTTTCTCCATTAAAACCATCGACATTTCGCCTCTAAGTTGCGAAGCTATGAAATTGCGAGGTGTCAAGGATATAGAGTGCATCAACCTCTTTAATCCTCAGTTGGGAAATGATGGTGGCTTCGATACGATTCTCCTCCTGATGAATGGCACTGGCATCGCTGGCAAGATAGCCAATCTCCCTACCCTCTTCCATCGCTTGAAATCGTTGCTCAATCCGAATGGTCAGATTCTCATCGACTCTTCCGACCTCAAATACATCTACGAGAACGAAAACGGCAGTTTTGACATCGACCTCAAAGGTCCGTACTATGGCGAAGTAGATTACCAAATGGTATATGAAAAAACGGAAGGTGAGCCTTTCGACTGGCTATATGTTGACTTTCCATTGCTCAAAAGCATTGCAGAGAGTTGTGGTTTGGAAGGAGAGTTGATAGCCGAGGGAGAGCATTACGACTACCTGGCAAGACTATCATAACGATTGAAACACAAGAGCTTATTTAGTATCTTTAACTAAAATACTATCCAGTTGGCCGATTTTCATCAAGCCAGTTGGTCGATTTTCATCAAGTCAGTTGGCGATTTTTCATCAAGCCAGTTGGCTGTTAATCTCCCTTTACTCCATCAAGTCAGCCTTCGATACATCCATTCCCATGTAGGAAGAATATGAATCTGCTTGCCATCAATCTCTACATCTTCTTTCTCCTCCATCGTGAGGATATAGCCCTCTGTCAAGCCATAAGCATTTAGGGCTTCCAACAATCCTTCGATTTCTCGCTTACGAGTCTTCTCATCATTCATCGCAATCGTTACCTGGTATGCCGCATTGATTCTCATGCCCTCCCTCACTACAAAGTCACATTCTTTCTTATCGGCATGATAGAAGACATCATATCCACGACATAACTCTTTCATGTTCAAACATTTAATCGCTTGCAAAGATACGATATTTTATGAAAATCGCCAAGAATTTTCTCTTTTTATTCATTCCGAATGAACGTTTTTAATTATTTCCATTCATTCAGAATGAATACTCAGCAAAGAAATCACTCATTCAGAAAGATCGGCACTACCACCTTCACACTAAAATTCCTTCCCATATTATACACACCCGTTCTTCCCGTAACCATATTCTGATCCAAGTATTTCAATCTACTCAGATGGCTTTGGTAGGCACGATTGGTCAGGTTTTCTCCTGAGAGATAAATCGAGAGAAGGCGCTTGCCATGGCTCTTGATGTCAGTACCCGCATACAGATTCAGCAAGGTATAAGATGGAGTAGCCGTCTCGGTATCATTCGCCGCATAGAAGTGACTCTGACGGAGATTGCAATCCACGGCAAACTTCAAGAAGAGATTGTCGAAGGTGCGACCGCCACAAATAAACTCGTACTTCACATCACCATTCCATCTCGGAGACGGAGTCAAGGGCAGATACTTCGATTCTGAAGGCTGATGAAGTTGCACGGCATTGACATACGAGAAACTATTGCCGATATGCAGATGAGGCAACGGATGCACATCCACCCTTGCCTCGCCACCCCAAAGGCGAGCGTCAGAGGCCGCAAACTGATAGGCAGGTGTACCATCCATGATAATCTCTTGCCCATCAGCATCCACCATCTTCTGGATAAAGACATAGTTGTCGATGCGATTGGCAAACAATGCCAACTGCGCCGAAACAATAGGTGAACTATAGTCCAGTCCTAAATCCACCTGCCAACTATGCTCGGCATCCAAGCCTCGATTGCCTATCTCATAGCGCATGGTTCCCTCATGCACTCCATTCGAGCCCAATTCGCTGATGTTTGGCGCACGGAAGCCACGAGACAGATTCAGTTTCGCATTCCAATTGCTATTCAGTTCGTGAGTCACAATAAAATCTTTTATTGATTGAATATCAGCGAGTTAAACACTTTAAATAATGTAACTGCTAACGATTTAGAAACGAGCAATCTTCTTTATCTTTTACAACTTTGCGATATACAAAGAACGCTTCAATTACAAGTGCAAAGATAAATCAAAAATATGAAAAGCAATGTATTTTGCTTTGTTTTTATAGATTATTAAATTTTTAAAAGAACATAATTGTTCTTCACAAAAGCAAAGTTGCCATCTTATGAAGTGCTTACAAGTTTCATATTCGGCATTATAAACATGGAAAGTGTTAAAAAGCATTTTGCTTCCTTACAATGCGACTTTAAAAATTCATGTTTATGAATTTTTTTGTAAATTTGTAACCAAATTCAAAATATCTTTTAGTCTGAGTCGAATATGGAACGTATTTTTCTAAAATATATATTATGCTTATTGTGTGTTTACACGATAACAGCTTGTGACAAGGTGAATGATGAGGTTCCTGACCAACCGAAATTTACTCCCTATGTATCTGAGAGTTATTGGTCTGTGAAAACTGAGGTTTATGTCGATGCACCTTTTAATGCAGAAAAGATAAAAAAGGAATTAGAAGACAATCCTCCTGCTTTGCCATCTGATGTTTACTATTTTTACATGAGGAAATTGTCGTCTGCTTTGTCGGCTGAAAGAACTGTTTCACTCCTCAATAGTGCAAGAGAAGAACAGTGGAAAGCCTATATAGAAACAACTTCCTCCATAGAATGGTCTGAAAAATATAGCTTTATCAAAACAGACCAAAAGACTCTTCCAAGTTATGAACATTGGACATTTCATTTAATGACGGATAAAAAAGACACTATAATTGCTCAATATGATGTTGCTTTTTCTATCAGCCAAGAGGGCAAAAGAACTCAATGGTACTTATATGAAGACTTGACAGACGATTACAGGAAAAAATATCCTACAATGGATATTCATTCCGTGATACGGATGCAAACACTTACACTTATAGATTTCTATTATTTGTCATAATCCTATGAATTAAATAGAATAAAGCCGTATCAAGACTTGTTTGGGGCGAGATACGGCTTTATTGATAAAAAATATCCACACGATAATGACGCTTAGATTTCTAACATCCTTATAATGTACTTACCATCTTTCTTGATAAACATGAATGGGTTGAAATGCTTATCTTGTGCATTTATTCCATACCCCAAGCATTTGTATTCAGCAGGAGCAATAGGCGGAAGTGGATATTCCTTAGTCTTCCCATTTTTCCTATTTACAATAACAAAGGAATATCTGTCTTTTTGGAAGTTGTCAGTCCTTGGCATACCATGCTTTACAAGACAATAGATGTTCCTTTTATCCATTTTTACAGTTGTGATGCACTTTGTGAAGTAAGAACGATACAGATTTCCATATTCATGCGTATAAAATT
>FR893265.1 GCA_000436035.1 Prevotella sp. CAG:732
AACCGACTGCAAAGGTAGTGGATTTTTTCTCCACTACCAAATATTTTTAATACTTTTTGCATTTTAAGCCACAAAAATGCCTATTTAGAGGCTGCTTTTATGCAAAAGGCATTCAAATGCACCTATATTTCAGGCGAAATCCTTACTTCACAGTAATCAAGAAGTAGTTCTTCTTACCTTTCTGTACCAAGAGATACTTGCCATCAATCAAGTCATCAGCAGTTACCACCTGGTCGAAAGCTGCGAGCTTCTCCTTGTTGAGAGATACACCACCACCCTTGACGAGCTTACGCATCTCACTCTTGCTAGGGAAGATCTGCATGCCCTCCTGGTTGAAGAGGTCAACGGCTGTGCCACCGAGCAAGTTCTTGTCGAGGTCGTAATGAGGTACATTGGCAAACACATCGTTCAAGGTAGCCTCATCGAGCTGTGCAAGATTCTCCTTGGTAGCCTTACCGAAGAGGATGTTGCTGGCTGCGATAGCCATATCCAAGTCCTCCTGAGAGTGAACCATCACGGTAACTTCCTCTGCCAAACGTTTCTGGAGTACACGGCGACCAGGGTCCTGCTTGTGCTCCTCTACGAGGGCATCGATGGTCTCCTTGTCGAGGTCGGTGAAAATCTTGATGTACTTCTCTGCATCCTCATCGCTCACGTTGAGCCAAAACTGATAGAATGCGTATGGAGTGGTGCGGTTGCGATCCAACC
This sequence comes from Prevotella sp. CAG:732, assembly GCA_000436035.1. GTDB lineage: Bacteria > Bacteroidota > Bacteroidia > Bacteroidales > Bacteroidaceae > Prevotella. The sequence goes on from FR893265.1 coordinate 709, forward strand.
AAATGTTGCCGCTCTCTGTTTTACCAAACTTCTTGCCGTCTGCCTTGGTAATCAATGGGCAAGTCAAGCAGAAGCACTCAGCGTCATTGCCCAAAGTACGGTGAATCAACTCAGTACCGGTGGTCATGTTGCCCCACTGGTCGTTACCACCGAGCTGGAGACGAACGCCATACTTCTGATACTGATAGAGGAAGTCGTAACCCTGGAGCAACTGATAAGTGAACTCTGTGAATGACAAACCATCACGAGCCTCACCGTTCAAGCGCTTCTGTACGCTGTCCTTCGCCATCATATAATTGACGGTGATGTGCTTACCTACCTCACGAGCGAAGTCGAGGAAGGTGAAGTCCTTCATCCAGTCGTAGTTGTTGACCATCTCAGCCTTGTTAGGCTCAGTGCCATCGAAGTCGAGGAACTTAGACACCTGCTTCTTGATAGCTTCCTGGTTATGATAGAGAGTCTCAGAGTCGAGAAGGTTACGCTCCTGGCTCTTGCCAGAAGGGTCGCCAATCATACCTGTAGCACCGCCGACAAGCAGATAAGGCTTATGACCACAACGCTGCAAGTGACGCAACATCATGATACCACAAAGGTGACCGATATGGAGTGAGTCTGCGGTAGGGTCGGTACCAAGATAAGCAGACACCATGTGGGTGTTGAGATATTCCTCTGTACCTGGCATCATCTGTGCCAGCATACCACGCCATTTCAATTCTTCAACAAAGTTTTTTGCCATCGAATGAGATTGTTTATAATATATAAAATATGTGTAAGGGGCCCGAAACGGTATCGGAAACTTACGGTACGGGGTCGTAACCCGAACCACCCCATGGATTGCATCTTAATATTCGCCAGATAGCCAAAGCCAAGCCCTTGAAAGGGCCGTACTTGAGAATGGCTTGCCGAGCATACTCCGAACATGTGGGCGTAAAGCGACAAGAAGGAGGTGTATAGGGGGTGATGCACTTCTGATAAAAGCGGATGGGCAATACCAACAACAAGGTCAGTACCCAAGTCACCCCTTGCCAAATGCTATGCAATAGTCTCATCGCCTTCATCGAATACCAAACTCTTCACGACCTTATCCAATGCCCTTTGCATCATGCCGTCCACCTTCTCGGTGTCCTCTATCTGCCCCGACATCCAGATGAAGGCAATCATCAGCTTGGCATCGGGATGAGAAGCCAACGCATCGAACAAGACAGACTTGTGCAATCGGTAACTTTCTCGCAACTGCCGCTTCACATGATTGCGTTTCACGGCACGCTTAAAATGTCGCTTGGATACGCTTACCAACATTTCCACGGGAACATCTTGCGCATCTTTCCGCTTCACGACCTGATACACTACCTTGACAGGCCATTCCTTCTTGACGGAAGAATGACCCATAAAGAGTTGGTCGATGAGCGTCTTGGCACACAACCGCTCTCTTTTGGGTAATGTATAAGTCTTCTGTTCCAACATTCTTATTTATTTTTCTCCAAGAAATCCTTCAAGGCACCTGTCATGGAAGGGAACTTCTTAGATGGTGCCTCCAAATCCAAGCGAAGTCCTTCGTCGGCTACGGTCTTAGCAGTAGCAGGACCGAAAGCACCGACAGCGATGTCACCTTGCTTGAAGTCAGGGAAGTTCTTCTTCAAAGCCTTCACACCAGTAGGGCTGAAGAAAATCATCATATCATAATCGAAAGTCTTGATTTCCTCTTCTGTGAAGTCATTGCTTACAGTGCGATACATCACACACTCAGTATGCTTCAAGTTCTTCTCGTCAAGAGCATTCTTGATGTCATCATTATGCACGCAGCTCAATGGAACGAGATATTTCTCTGTCTTGTGGCGAGCCATCTGGTTCAACAGACCATCTATCTTGCCTGTATCGCCAAAGAACACCTTGCGCTTGCGATACTGAACATATTTTTGGATATAAAGTGCAATTGTCTCAATCACACAGAAATACTTCATATCCTCAGGGATGGTAATACGCATCTCTTTCGCCAACTTGAAATAGTTATCTACAGCATGACGGGATGTGAAAACCACGGCAGTATAGTCGAGCAAATTTATTTTCTGCTGACGGAACTCCTTCGCTGTAAGTCCCTCAACCTTGAAGAAAGGGCGAAATACACATTCCACGCCATACTCCTTCTCTATATCGTAATAAGGAGATTTATCACTCGCTGGTCTTGGTTGAGAAACTAGAATCTTCTTTACCATTTTTGTCCTAAAAGTTTATTTTCAAATAATGACTAATCAATACCAATCCGCCCGACAAAGCAAAGAGAGGTACCACTTCGAGGGCACAAAAGTACAAAAATATTTGCAAAAAAGTGCCATTTCTCTTAAAAAAGATGATGAAACACTTATAAAAAGACAGTATTTTGGTGATTCCGACTACGACAAGTGTATAAATCATAGCTGATTCGAGCGAAAAGCCGAAGTACGTCATCAACAAGATGGCAGGGAGCAATAGTACCCCCTCACTAGACACCAAGAAGAGATAAGACTTCATCCATTGTTCATTTTTTTTCCTATCGAAGAACACCCATCCCACGATGGAATAGAGCAAGGCTTTCAGCAAGAAATAGACGCCTACATACCCGGCATAGATGCTGATGACTTGGTACTGGTCGATCGTGAAGGTATCACCCACCGACGCCCTCGAATAGAGGAAGAAACCAATGGCTATCAACAGACAGGTCTGCAAACACAAGAAGAACTGGAAGCGCAACTCGGATGAGGTCTCGGTAATCACCGTCGTACCATAACTAGGCGTACGGAAGAATGTCTTTGCCTGACGGATGATAAACTGGCGAGACTTAGTAAAGGCGATGCTGGCTATCAAAAAACAAAACAGCAACAAGGCGGTCACGAAGTCATCCCCTGCTACCGTATAGGGTATAGGGTCTCCTGCCACGCCCAGTCGTCCTCCCTTCAATTCCGGATGAAAAAGGGAATCCTTCGAGAAGAACGACTCACGATAATATTGTGGCAAACTGACATCCAAGAAGCTTTTGCCTGGTTGATGTCCTGGCAAATGCAAGGTATCTGGCATATTGCTCCAATGTATCTCGGAAGGCTTGATATGAGCCTGAATCATGGAGTCTTGCTGCGCTGGCGTTGCATTCTTGGGCAACCACTTGAGCACTTCCTTCGGAGTCAGTTCCTTCTTATACTTTAAAGGCTCCTGAGCCATTTCTGCCTCAGGAGCTTCTATGATAACCGAATCTGCTTGTTGCATCATCTTACTTTATTGAAAACGCTGCCTTGATGTCCTCTACCTTATCTAGTTTTTCCCATGTAAACAACTCTATCTGCATGGTCTTTGCCTCGTGATAGCGACTGGTGAAAGTCTTCTCTACCACCTCGTTCTTACGACCCATGTGACCATAAGCGGCGGTCTCCAAATACATAGGTTGACGGAGCTTCAACTGGCGCTCGATGGCTTTTGGACGAAGGTCGAACATCTGAGCGATCTTCTCTGCTATCTCGCCATCGGTCATGTTGACATGGCTACGACCATAGGTATTCACATAGATGCTCACTGGCTCTGCCACACCGATGGCATAACTTACCTGTACCAACATCTCGTCAGCCACACCTGCAGCCACCATGTTCTTGGCAATATAGCGAGCTGCATAAGCTGCAGAGCGGTCCACCTTACTAGAGTCCTTGCCAGAGAAGGCGCCACCACCATGAGCACCCTTGCCACCGTAGGTATCAACGATAATCTTACGACCGGTCAAACCTGTATCTCCATGAGGACCACCGATGACAAACTTGCCTGTAGGATTGACGAAATACTTGATGTCGTCATTGAAGAGAGCCAACACCTTGTCGCCCAACTGGACCTTGACACGTGGAATCAAGATGTTGATGACATCCTCACGAATCTTGGCGAGCATCGCCTCGTCATCGTCATTGCCCTGTGCATCCTTGATGAAATCGTCATGCTGAGTAGAAACCACGATGGTATCAATGCGCTGTGGAATATTGTCGTCGGAGTACTCTACGGTAACCTGGCTCTTAGAGTCTGGACGAAGATAAGTCATCACCTTGCCCTCCTTGCGGATAGCAGCCAACTCCTTCATGATCAACTGAGCCAAGTCGAGGGAAACAGGCATGTAGTTGTCTGTCTCATTGGTAGCATAACCGAACATCATGCCCTGGTCGCCAGCACCTTGGTTCTCATCTTCCTCACGGCTCACACCACGGTTGATGTCGTCACTCTGCTCATGGATAGCAGTCAACACACCACAAGAGTCGCCATCAAACTGGTACTCGCTCTTGGTGTAACCGATGTTCTTGATGGTCTTGCGAGCGATGGTCTGCAAATCCACATACTCTGTGGAACGCACCTCACCCATGATGACCACCTGACCTGTGGTACAGAATGACTCGATAGCGCAGTGAGCATGCTCATCGTATGCCAAGAACTGATCCAACAACGCATCGGAAATCTGGTCTGCCACCTTATCTGGATGTCCTTCAGAAACGGACTCTGACGTAAACAAATATGCCATATTCTTCTTTTCTTTCTTTAATTAATGTATTTCTTTTATTTCGGATGCAAAGTTACGACTTTTTTTTCATATACGTTCATTTTCAAAGAAAAAAACGCAGCTAGGGACGTTCAGGCTATACATCCTCTGACGAAAGCCCCTCTTTCATCTCCCGATACTTGATATTTCGAGGATGATGCTCCAGGATTTCCTTCCGCAAGTCGGAGGTTTCCAGATGGGTATAGATTTCCGTTGTCCCTAGGTCTTCATGCCCCAGCAAAGCCTGGATGACACGCAGGTCGGCACCACCCTTGAGTAAGGCGGTCGCAAAACTATGACGCAAGGTATGGGGAGAGATAGTCTTCTTGATGCCAGCATCCAGCGCCGCATTCTTGATCATGATGAGAATCATCGTACGGGTAAGATGAGCACCTCTTCTGTTGAGAAACACATAGTCTTCCTCGCCCGGCTTGATTTTCATCACATTCCTGTCCATATACCAATAATGCAACTCCTGGAGAGCCACGCTGGAGATGGGAACGAGCCGTTCCTTCCTGCCCTTGCCAAACACACGGATGAACTTCTCTTCCTCAAAGATGTCGCTCAACTTCAAGTTGACCAGTTCCGTAACACGCAAGCCACAAGAGAAGAGCACCTCGATGATAGCCTTGTTGCGCTGCCCCTCCCATTTCGACAGGTCGATGGCACTCTTCAACATATCCACCTCCTCCACCGTCAGATATTCGGGCAAATGTTCCCCTATCTGAGGATAAGGCAAGAGTTCGGTGGGATCATCCTTCAAGTAATCATCCAGCACCAAGTAACGATAGAAGGCACGAACTCCACTCAGCACACGAGATTGCGAACGAGCACCCACCCCTTTGTCGTGCAAGGATGCAGAAAACTCCTCCAGGTCCTCCAACTTCACATCCAACAACGACATCTCCTTGGATTTCACAAAATTCAATAGATAACGAAGGTCACGCTGGTAAGCTTCCAGCGTGTTCGCCGTGAAATTACGCTCCAATTTGAGGTACCTCACATAATTCTTAACGATATTCGTGCCTGATTTTTTGCTTGTTTCCATTTTTATTATTACCTTTGCATCTAGAAGCAGAGGGTATTCTCTGACTTTGCTTCGCAAAATTACAAAAAAAGATTCATATACGAACAAAAATATTTCAGATTATGAAGATACAGATTATCAATGGTCCGAACTTGAACCTTCTTGGCGTTCGCGAACCAGGCATTTACGGCAGCAACTCCTTCGAGAGCTACTTGCCTCAGTTGAAGGCTAAATACCCTGATGTGGAAATCGAATATTACCAAAGCAACATCGAGGGTGAGCTCATCAACAAGTTGCAGGAAGTAGGTTTTTCTTATGACGGCGTGGTACTCAACGCTGGTGCCTACACACATACCAGCATTGCCTTGCAGGATTGCATCCGCAGCATGAAATGTCCTGTGGTAGAGGTACATATCTCCAATGTTCACAAACGTGAGGAGTTCCGTCATCATTCTTACCTCTCTTGCGCATGCCTAGGTGTTATCTGTGGATTCGGTCTTGCTTCCTACGACCTCGCCATCGCTGGCATCCTCGCACAGAAGCAATAATCACCCCACTATATCAATCTGACAGAGAAGTTCATCTAATTAGTATGACTGAGACTGAAAACATCGACAGATACATCTGTCAACACATCGAACCAGAAGGCGACTATCTCTACCGCCTCTATCGTGCCACCAACATCCACACCATCCATGGCCGTATGGCTAGCGGTCATATACAGGGAAGATTGCTCAAGATGTTGGTACAGATGATACGCCCCAAGAACATCTTGGAGGTGGGAACCTTCAGCGGATATAGTGCCATCTGCCTCGCCGAAGGACTTGCCGAGGGAGGCAAGCTCTACACCTTTGAAATCAACGATGAGATGGAAGACTTCACTCGCCCTTGGATAGAAGGTTCGAGCGTTGCCGACAAGATAGACTTCCGCATCGGAGATGCCAATGTGGAGGCTCCCAAGCTAGGCATCCACTTCGACTTGGCTTTTGTGGATGGTGACAAGCGTACTTACCTGGAGACCTACGAGATGGTGCTGAGCATTCTCAATCCCGGTGGATACATCCTTGCCGACAATACGCTTTGGGACGGACACGTCATCGACCCAGCATACGACAAGGACCATCAGACACAAGGCATCAGGAAGTTCAACGATTTCATCGCACAAGACCCAAGGGTGGAAGTTGTGATTCTACCATTAAGAGATGGCTTGACATTGATTCGGAAAAAGTAAAACTAGGTACGTCCAAGCATACCTTTATCAATAAAGTAACATCCCTACGTTTGCCAATCGACAAACATAGGGATGTTTTTTATTCATTCAATATATCATTAGCCATAGCTGAAGACTAACCTAAAAGTCGCTTACTCAGGTATCTCACTGGATACCAAACAGAAAGCCAGCCTACCGCCAATACGGTGACAAAGATTATGGCTACATCCGTATAATGCACGCTCACCGGATAAGCATCCACGATAAAGGAACCAGCGGAGTCGCCCAGTTTGACAAAGCCAAACTGCTGTTGCAAAAGGCAAAGCAACAATCCCAAGCCGACACCGATGATGGCACCGATAGCCGAAATCATTCTTCCCTCAAAGAGGAATACACGAGCTATCTGCTTGTCACTGGCGCCTAAGTTGCGCAGGGTGACTACATCATCTTTCTTGTCAATAATCAGCATGGAGATCGAGCCGATGATATTAAAGCAAGCCACCACCAAGATGAAGGTCAAGAAGATATAGGCTATCATCTTCTCGATAGACATAATCTTGAAGGTATCTTCCTGTTGCTCAAAGCGATCGAGCACTCGGTACTTATCCCCTGCTATCTGCTGCATTTCCTTTTTTACGGCATTCAAGTCGCTTCCATCCTTCAGACGGATTTCCAAGGAAGACAAACATCCCTGCTGTCCGAACAAGTTGCGAGCGAAGGCGATGGAAGTCAAGATATAACTCTTGTCATATCGAGCTTGCTTCACAGAGAACAAGACTCCCGGACAATTCAAGGAATCCACCACAAACCCTTGCGTAGGATTCGACATATCGAGCTGTCCCTCCTTCAATGGAGCATAAATCTTGAGGAAACCATCCCACTGAGCACCCACGCCCAACGATTGTGCCAGGCGGATGCCCAAGGTACCATACTCCAAGTTGGCTGCATGAAGCGAGAACGAGCCATCACCATAAAGGATGTCATTGATATGAGACATATCCGAGAAATTGTCATCGACACCCTTGATGGTCACCATCGCCTGTCGGTCTTGATAGACGGCAAGAGCCTGGTCCTCCACACTCTCTGTCACGATGTCCACCTCTGGCAACTGACGAATTTTGGTCAAGATAGGGTCGTCACAAGCTGCCGTCTTTCCCATAGTAGGAACCACCTCCAACTGTGGGTCGAAGCTAGTGAACAAAGTAGCCACCAAGTCGTGGAAGCCATTGAACACACTCAATACAATCACCAGCGCCATCGTAGCTACAGCCACACCGATGGCACTGATCGCACTGATGATATTGATGGCGTGAGTACTCTTCTTGGAAAAGAGATACCTGCGAGCTATGAAAAGCGGAAAATTCATCTTACTTCTTGAGCAACTCGTCAATGCGCTCCAAGTAGTCCAAGCTATCATCCAAGAAGAAACGCAACTCTGGGATGATGCGCAACTGGTTTCTTACTTTCTTGCCCAAGTCGTAGCGAATGGTCTTCTCGTTCGCCGTGATGTTCTTCAAGATTTCCTCACCTTTCTCTGAAGGGAATACACTGAGGTAAGCCGTACAGATACTGAGGTCTGGGCTAATCTTTACTTTTGTCACACTTACCATGACACCATGCATCATACGGGTCTGTGACTGGAAAATGAGACTCAACTCCTTTTGGAGGAGTCTGGATATACGATTTTGTCTTGTTTCTTGCATAATTATTATTTATTCATTATTATTCATTATTCAAGATCGACGTGCTTCACCTCCACCTTCTCATGAAGGAAGATTTGCGCCGACTCCTTGAACTTTTCCTCACTTTCGGTTGTCAGATACTGGCAAGTACCACCTTGGGTAATCATCTTATCCACATCTTGGTGTCGCTTGAGATAGTTTTTCAAGCTCTCAGCCACATACATTCCCTGCGGCACAACCCTTACGCCATCAGGAAGGTTTTTCACGATGCTATTCATCAGCAATGGATAATGAGTGCATCCCAAGATGATGGTATCTATATCAGCATCCTTTCGCATCAGTTGTTCGATGCGCTTCTTGACAAAATAATCAGCACCAGGGCTATCCGCCTCGTTGGCCTCCACGATGGCAGCCCACAACGGACAAGCCACGCCACTTACCTTGATGTCGGGCCACAACTTGGCTATCTCCAAATCATAGCTCTGACTCTTGATGGTTCCCTCAGTAGCCAAGAGACCCACATGATTGCTCTTGGTGATATTGCCAATGACTTCGGCAGTAGGTCGGATGATACCGAGCACACGGCGGGTAGGATCCAACTCTGGGATGTCTCGCTGCTGGATGGAGCGCAAGGCCTTGGCTGAAGCCGTGTTACAGCCCAAGATTACCAAGTGGCAGCCCATGGAGAAGAGTTTCAACACTGCCTGACGGGTAAACTTATACACCACCTCAAAGGAACGTGAGCCGTATGGCGCACGAGCATTGTCGCCCAAATACATATAGTCGTACTGGGGCAAGAGCTGACGAAGTCCGTGAAGAATCGTCAAGCCGCCATATCCAGAATCAAAGATTCCGATAGGACCGGGGTTAGAAGGCAACATCATTTCAAGTTCTCCTTTATCAATTCGGTGATATCCTCTCCCATCGCAGCATCCACGTATGGCAGGGAATCACCATCCACATTCAAGACAAAAGCAAAGCCTTTCGCCTTACCTATCTTTTGAATCACGTCCTTGATTTGTTTCTTCAGAGGAGCATACGCTTCCTCTTCAGCCTGCTTGAGCAGTCGTTCCGACTCAGCCTTGAAAGCCATATTCTTAGCCATCAGTTCTCTCAACTCAGCCTGTCGCTTCTCCAAGATAGAAGGAGCGAAACTGCGCTGACCGTCCAAGAACTCCTCATACTTGCTGTTGAACTCGTCCTCGGCACGCTTGGTCTCTGCATCGTATTTCATACGGAGGTCGTCCATATTATGCTTGGCTAGCGCATAGCCTGGCATGGTATGAAAGACTTCCAGAAAACTGAAATAGGCAAAATGCAAAGATGGTTGCGCCCCTGTCTTGACTTGTGGTGCAACTGTCGTAGGCTGCTGTACGGCAGGAGACTCCTTCTGTGCGAAAGAAGTCCATGGCATCATCGCCATAGCTACATATAAGATTGTCTTTGTCATCATGAAGAGTTGCTTTAATTCTGACTGAACGAAAATCACTAAAAGAGAAAGAAGGGCAAGCACTTCTGCCTGCCCTCTGTATGTTCTTTCGAAAAAGGAATTACTTACCGTTAAGTTTATTCTGTACTTCCTTGGTTACGTCAACTACGTTGGTACCTGCATAGACAGCAGCACCTTCCTCGAAGATGTAAGTGTAGTTGCCAGCCTTACCCACTGCGTCGATGGCTGCCTTTACCTTAGCTACGATAGGCTGCATCAACTCGCTGCTCTTCTTCTGCAACTCCTGCTGACCATCCTGGTAAGCCTGCTGAATCTTCTGCTGCAAAGTCTGCAACTCAGTCTCCTTCTGCTGCTTAGCAGTAGCGTTCATAGTGCTCTGACCCTTCTGGTACTCGTCAGCCTTGCGGTTGAACTCTTCCTGCATAGACTTCAAGTCGTTCTCCTTCTGCTTCTGGAGAGCCTCAAGCTCACCATTAGCCTTAGCTACGTCAGGCAAAGCCTGCATGATGGTCTGGGTATTTACCTTACCAAACTTCTGTGCCATCATTGTCATTGGTGCGCAAAGCATCAACATTAAAATAAGCTTTTTCATCTTTCTATTCTTTTTAATTATTAATTTCTGCAAATATACGATTAATTATTGGAATAACCTAATTTTTGGAGCACTTCGTTGCTAATATCTATCTTAGGTGAGCCAAAGATGATGCCACTGTTGCTTGCTCTATCCACTACGAGAGAGTAACCACGCAAGTCGGAGATTTCCTTTACTGCATTGTAGATTTCCTCCTGGATAGGGGTCATCAACGCCTCACGCTTCTTATAGAGTTCACCCTCAGGACCAAAGTATTTCTTCTTCAAGTCGCTGGCTTCTTTCTCTTTCTGCATGATGGCATCCTGCTTAGCCTTCTTCTGCTCCTGTGACAAGAAGACCACCTCGTTTTGGTAGTTCTTGTACATGGTGCTAGCCTCGATGTTGAGAGCCTCCACCTCTGCCTGCCACTTCTTGCTTACTTGGTTGAGCTGCTCATTGGCACGCTCATAGGCTGGTACATTCTTCAAGATGTACTCCATATCTACCAACGCAATCTTTTGTGCGCTTGCTGTCATGGCTGTGATAGCCATGAACAGCATCATGATTATCTTCTTCATAAGAATTCCTCCAATAATATCATTTCATAAGTCCCAACGCTGTTATCCGCCAGGCTTATTATTCATTATTCATTATTAATTGTTTAGAACTCCTGTCCCAAGATGAAGTGGAACTGGCTTCCACCCTTCTTGTACTGGCTTCCGTTCCATACCTTGTCGAAACCGTATGCCCAGTCGATACCCATCAAGCCGACCATTGGCAAGAAGATACGTACACCGACACCGGCACTACGCTTCATGCTGAATGGATTGAACTTCTTAGTCTCATACCAAGCGTTACCTGCCTCTACGAAGGTCAAACCATAGATAGTGGTGTTACCCAAGAGGAATGGATAGCGAAGCTCCAATGAGAAGCGGTCGTATGCATAAGCATAGTAACCGGTGGTACGGCCGTAAGATACGGAACCATTCTCGTAACCACGGAGTCCGATGGTTTCCTCACCATAATAAGATGAGTATCCACTCATACCATCACCACCGACATAGTAGGTCTCGAATGGACTCTTGTTGTACTTGTTGTAAGCACCGAGCAAACCGAGTTCGATACGAGTCATCAAGACGAAACACTTCTGACCACCACTCAAAGCGGTATAAGTCTTAGCCTTGAACTTCCACTTGTGATACTCTATCCAGCGGTATTTCTCCTGCTGTTCCTGAGCATAGGTTGGAGAGTTGCGGTTGGTTGCCAAGTGCTCGTAGTCCTTGTGGTTGAAGGCACTCCAAGGTGGAGTCAAGTTGACTGATGCCTCTACCTCTGAACCTGTACGTGGGAAGAGTTGGTTATCTGTTGATGTACGGTTCAACGAGATGGTCAAGTTCAAGTTGTTTGCATTACCATTGGTCATCAACATATAGCTCCAGTTCTTCATCATATAGCGCTGGTAAGCCAACTGGATGGACAAGGTGAAGTAGTCATCTGGCCAACGGAGACGCTTACCCCAACCGAGGCTTACACCGACCATCTGGATATACTTATCTGGATCGTAGTAGTTCTCATAGTTGTTGTAATAGCTTGAACCATAGCCATACATATAACTCATATAGTTGTTCATATAAGCACTGTTGTAGTAGTTGCTCGACACGTCGGTTGACTTACTATAGTATGCACCCACACTGAACTGAACTGGTCGCTTGCCACCAAACCAGTTGGTAGAGTAGCTCACGTTGTATGACTGATAGTATGTACCATTGGTCTGTGCACCGATGCTGAGCACCTCGCCATCACCAATAGGCATGATACCACGATGTTCCTTATTCTTATTAAAGAGGTTGCGGATAGAGAAGTTGTTCAACTTCAAACCTACACGACCGATGACACCGGTCTGTCCCCAACCGAGAGAGAACTCAATCTGGTCGTTGCTCTTCTGCTCCAAGTTCCAGTTGATATCCACAGTACCATCCTCACCATTAGGCTTGATGTCTGGGTTTACCTTCTCAGGATCGAAGTGTCCCATGGAAGCCAACTCACGAGCAGAACGCATGATGGCATCCTTGGAGAAGAGGTCACCTGGCTTGGTACGAAGTTCACGACGCACCACGTTCTCATAAAGACGAGTGTTACCATTGATACGAACGTGACTCAAGTAAGCCTGAGGTCCCTCGGTAACTCGCATTTCCAAGTCGATGGAATCGCCATCGATATTGATTTCAGTAGGACTGATATTGGAGAACACGTAACCATGATTGTAATACAAGTTGCCCACGGCATCATCATCCTCATTCAGACGCTTGTGCATCAACTTCTGGTTATAGACGTCACCCTTCTTCATACCGAGCAAGGCAGCCAACTGGTCTGTCTGATACACCGTGTTACCTACCCAACTGATGTTACGTACATGATATTGCTTGCCTTCATCCACCTTGATATAAACATCCACATGCTTGTCATCAAAGTTGCTGACACTGTCTTCCAAGATTTGAGCATCACGATAACCATACTCATAATACTTGTCGATCAACTTCTGCTTATCTTCCTTCCAGCGCTCAGGTGTAAACTTCTTAGCCTTGAAGAAAGAAGACAGTTTGCCTGCCTCGTGGGTCTTGGCGAAAGCACCCTTGGAGAAGAGTCCACCCTTGATCTTGCGGTCAGAGAGTTTCTCGTTTCCATCGATGGTAATCTGATGAACTTTGATTTTCTCCTTCTTATCCACCATCACATCCAAGATGACCTGTCCCTTGTTGGCAACATCGTCACGCTGGTTGATTTGGATATCAGCATTCTTGAATCCCTTGTCATCGAAATATTTCTTGGCAAGAATCTTGGCACGATCCAACATATTAGGAGTCACCTGGGTACCTTTCACCATACCCAATTTCTGCTCCATGTCCTCACGCTCGCTCTTCTTCAAGCCAATATAGTTGATATTGGAGATGCGAGGACGCACTGCCAAATAGATATGCAGATAAATCTTCTCCCCCACGATGGAGTCGGCAGCAATAGCGACCTTGGAGAACAATCCATGCTTCCAATAGCGCTTCACTGCATCGGTAATTTCATCGCCAGGTACATCGATTCTATCTCCGACAGCCAAGCCAGAGATACCCGTAAGCACATAATCTTCATATCCTTCCACTCCCGACACATTGATGCCACCAATGAGCAAGCTACGTGGATTGCCCGCATACGAGATGTCGGGATTCACGATCTTGTCTTGTGCCTGCATCTGTGTGCATGCCATTGCGGCGAAGAGCAGGATGAAAATCTTTCTTATCTTATTCATCTATCTTATATGTATTTTTCTTATTTCGATTGCTCATTTTCTACTTGCGCCTCTGTCTTGCCAAAGCGACGTTGGCGATTCTGATAGCTAGCGATAGCTTTGTGAAGGTCTTCCTCCATGAAGTCTGGCCAATAGGTGTCACAGAAATACAACTCTGAGTAAGCTATCTGCCAAAGCAAGTAATTGCTGATGCGAAGTTCGCCGCCCGTTCTTATCAAGAGGTCAGGGTCGGGCATGAAACTGGTATCAAGGTGCTCGGAGAAGTTCTCCTCCGTCAGCTTGCCAGCGATTTCCTCGTAGTCGCACTTTCCGCCAGCCATGGCTTCCTTCACCGAGCGCTTCATAGCTTCCACGATTTCCCATCTAGAAGAATAGCTCAATGCCACCACCATCGTCATGGCATCGTTCTTAGCCGTATGGTCCATCGTCTCCTGCAATTTCTCTTGCACAGACTTAGGCAACCTAGCCAAGTCGCCTATCACACGGAAGCGCACATTGTTCTTCATGAAGATTTCATCTTCCAGTGAAGAGAGCACGAGTCCCATCAGCGCTGCCACCTCATCGGCAGGGCGATTCCAGTTTTCCGTAGAGAAGGTATAGAGGGTGAGATACTTCACACCGAGGCGTGTACACTCTGAAGTGATGCGACGCACCGTATCGACTCCTGCCTGATGGCCGAAGCTTCTGTCCTTACCTCTTTCTGTTGCCCAGCGTCCATTACCATCCATGATGATGGCGATGTGCTCTGGTATTCTTTTCATATCTAAGTCGATAGCCATTATTCTTCCTTATTACATGTTCTACATTTTGCCTTGAAACTGTAGGTGAGCGTCAGTTGCAGCATGGAGTAACAGTCTGTATTCTTAAACATTCCGCTGCTTTTCACTTGGTATGGGTCCTTGACACCATCCAGTTCATCGCTCAGCGAGAAGTGGATACCCCAATCCAAACCTAAGTTCATACGCTCATTGAGTTTATATTTCACGCCAAGTCCGATGGGAACATTGGCGGTAAACACACTCTTGCTTCCTCCCCCCGATGCCGAGGTCGCTCCGATGCCACCATATATATAAGGTGTAAGTCGCTTCGCCCCTCGATAGTCTCTTCCCGTGCCGTAGGGCCAGAAGTTGTACTCAAACACGAGGCTCACATCCAAGAGATTGCGATTGAAGGAATACTCCTCCGTCGCATAATCGGGATAATAGGTATCGACATCCTTCGAGGAACCTTTCAGCTTGCCATACGTAGCACTGAGGCGCAAGTCCTTGTATGGATCGAAGTTGTATCTCCACAAGGCGGAGAACAGCGGTTGCATATTCTTCAGCACATTGCCATTGAAGTCGCCCTCATAGCTTACCATCCCCACGCCAGCACCGATTTCCATACGATACTGCGGGTCGTCCTGCGCACTCATCCGAGCAGCAGGAAGCAAGACCATGAGCATCAATAGCAACTTACGCATAGTTTTTCTTCGTTTTTAGACTATAATTCCCAAGAAAGGTTTAGTCTTGTTTGAGCCAAGCCTCCTTGTTGAAACGACCTCTCCAGGCATTGCCGGCATTGATGAGCCAATAGAAATGTCCATCATACTGAGTGCCGTCTGCCGCCGTCAACTTCTCAGTAGCTCGCACCAGAGAGAATGGCTTGCTAGCATCGAATCCTGTAGGCAAAGTCATCAAGGTGTCCACCGTCCACTTGATGCCACCATTCAGACTTCTATACCACTTGCCGTTGCTTCCCAATGCGACCAATCCCTCAGAGGAAGTAGTCACAGCCAACTGCGCCAGGTAAGGCAACTTACCAGCCTGGTTCTTATCGTATTCTATATAGTTCCACTTGTTATCGCCGATTGGCAAGCTATAATCAGCAGTACCTGTCCATGCCACAGCGATAGTGTCGCCATAAGCTGCGTCACGAGTTCCTACGAGCAACAAGCTCTCGGCATTCTTGNNNCGAGCAACAAGCTCGCGGCATTCTTGACGGAAGCGATATTGATGGCATTCAAGCTGATATTGGTGATAGGCAAACAATCTGTCGCATTGTCCATCGCCTGCTTTGTCCATGTCTCACCATCTGCCGAAGCATAGATGGCATCAGCAGAACGAGCATAGAGATACTTACTAGAAGCCCCCAACAACTGAGTAAGCGACTGATTTTCAGCCACCATATTCCATGTCTTGGCATCAGCAGAAGTCATCACCTTGCCATCCTCGATGACAAAGAGCTTACCATCTAATGTAGCGACACTCTGGCTAGCAGATGAAGACAAGGTAGATGCAGTTTCCCAATTCTTGCCATCTGCTGATGTAAGAACGACTGTCTTGTCCTCAGCATTCTTGCCGAGTACACATACAGTTCCATTGCCCAAGACCAACGTCTTTTCCGCACCTACCAAAGAGTTCAAGGCAGCGTTGCCATGAGCCAAAGAATGCCAAACGAAAGAATCTGGGAACTCCTTGTGAACATTCACTGTCAACAGATAATCAGCATAGGCTGAAGCATCCTGTGCATAGACACGGATGTTCTTTTCCTTGTTCAATTGATCAAAATTGATGGAGTCTGAGCTGCTATACCATACGATAGAGTCCTTGTCCTCACCTTCCTTCACCACATTTTTATCATAAATCAACTGAATATAGCTACTGTTCTTGGCAGAAATAGTAGCCAATGCAGCTGCGGTTCGGGTAAGCGCAGGCAAAGAATCCTCATTATATATCTTGCGATTAGCTTGATCTATCGTAAACGTATAGTTGGTGCCAGTAACAGCGGAAGCCACGAGAGAGTCCATCTTGCCCGTAGTATTGCGCTTGACATATTGTCCCAAGTTGCCCAAAGAAAATGCCGTAATGGCTGTATCATGGGAATATTCTATATTTGTATCGTCATCAGAACTGAGGCATGATGACAATGACAAGCCTGCCGTAATGAGCAGGACGAAAGCTAAAAACTTCCTTTTCATTCTTCTATATATTATTTTTAGCTGCAAATTTACAGAGAATTCTTCAAATAAAGCCCCTTTTAGTCGGTTAATTATGCAAATTATTGATTTTTGCGGCGTTTTTTAAGTTTGTTTAGTGATTAATTTGCCCTTTTGCCCTCTTTTCTTGTCATCCGGGGAACAACTAGGCACAAAAAAGCAGAAGTCCCATTCCTCTTTCGAGGAACAGGACTTCCATATCATTTTTATATTCGAGCAATCGAATGAATTAGAGCTGTGG
>FR893266.1 GCA_000436035.1 Prevotella sp. CAG:732
TTGTGCAGTCCTGCAATATGGGTACTAGCATTGGCAAGTGCTTTTATGTATATTAGTAGGTATGCAGTAAATAGTTGGGGTGTTTTTTATCTAGAGACGATGAAAGGTTATTCTACACTTGACGCGAGTTTTATTATCTCAATAAGCTCTGTATGTGGTATTGTCGGCACTGTGGCTTCTGGTTTAATATCAGATAAGATGTTTAATGGCTCAAGAAATGTTCCCGCATTAGTCTTTGGATTGATGAATGTTGTGGCATTATGCCTATTCCTCTTGATTCCTGGTGTTCATTTTGTTATAGATGTGATAGCTATGGTTCTGTTTGGTTTGGGTATCGGTGTTCTGATTTGTTTCTTGGGTGGACTTATGGCAGTCGATTTGGCTCCTAAGAATGCCTCAGGCGCAGCCCTTGGCGTGGTAGGTGTTGCCAGCTATATTGGTGCCGGCATCCAAGACATTATGAGTGGTTTGCTCATCGAGGGTAATAAGCAAGTGGTGAATGGGGTGGAAACCTACGATTTCACTTACATCAATTACTTCTGGATAGGTGCGGCTCTGATGTCGGTATTGCTTACGTTGATCGTTTGGAATGCAAAGCCAAAGGCTAACTGTGAGTAGATATAATATAGGTCAGGAATGTTCTAGTGAATACATTCCTGACCTTTTTTAGATGTAAGCGTTTTATCAATCTGTTTCTTTATCCTATTTAATGACATACCCAGTGCCTCTTCCGCTTCCCACCTTTTCGATTTCTCCATTGTCCACCATCTCTTTGAGGGTGCGCTCGATAGTGCTGAGACTGATGTCCGGGCAGAGGGTAGCGATGTCGCTCTTGGTTATATCTGCATCAAGTTTTAATTATCTGCCTCATTTTATGCGGAAATGAGGCAGATAAATCGTTAATGAGGCAGATTGTGGGGCGTAATTACTCTCCTCTCTTCAGCCATTCCCCGAAGAACTTGTCATATAGTTCGTAGGTGCCATCTATCTCCGTCACGAAATCTTTCTCCAACAAACCCTTGATGCCGCCTTGCACAAAACTGGCGGAGGGGAGGTGGTGTCGCTTGATGAATGTCGCCGACATGATGCTTCTCGCCTTCCCGGCATGGCAGATGGCAAGGAGAAGTTCCTTCTGCTTGGCTGGCAACTGGAAGAGAAGGGCTTGGTAGGCAAAGGCACTCTCGTCGATGATAGTGTCGAGGGCTTGTTGCATTGTTTGCTCGTCTGCTTCCTGTCCAGGGAGAGTTAGGGAGTAAATCTTGTTCATCATTCTCTGAAGATACCAGGTGATGCCGTCAAAAAGGTCGTATATCTGGTAGATGACTTCTCGTTTGATACGTCTCTCGCCGAAAAGGCAACTGGCGAAATCGGCATATACCTCCTTGTCGATAGGCTGAAGCGTCTTGATGGCTGTGCTCATGTAGAAAGGACGAGAATGGCTGAGGAACATCTCCGACATCATGTTGCGCTGAGAACCAGCGAAGATGAAATTCGCATTATGGCAATGCTGAATGTATGTGCGCAAGATGGCTTCCACGTTGCCTTCTCGATAGGTACCTACTGTCTGAAACTCATCGATGGCGACAATGCAAGGTTTGTCGGCAGTCTCTAGGTAATGGAATATCTCTTCGAGAGAGGTAGCTGGGCTTGTGATGTCACCCAAATCTACTCCCCAAGAGGGGTTCCCATTCATATCAAAACTGATAGAGGAACGAAGGGAGTGAAGGCAGTTGAGGAAGTATTCCACTACCTTTGTGCCCTTCGGTTTCAAGCTTTGTAGGATGCTTCTTCCTAGTTCTTGGATGAAGTCGGCAAGCGTCTTGGTGGCATAAATATCTACCAAGAACGTATAGTACTTCTGCTTGATTTCCTCTTGTGCAAACATGCGTTGCACAAGCCCCGTCTTTCCAATCCTTCTCGGAGCAATGAGCGTGACGTTGTTGCCGTTCTTGATTTCTGTCATCAAGTCGGCAGTTTCCTTGTCTCTGTCGCAGAAGTATTCATCTGATACATATCCGCGGAGTATGAATGGGTTTGCTATCATCGTTTCCTTATCTTTGCTATTATTATGCAAAGA
>FR893267.1:0-3137 GCA_000436035.1 Prevotella sp. CAG:732
AAAGAGCGAGAAGTGAAGTCTTTGGTTGCCTATCACAGGCGTTATCCAGAAAGTCGTCTGATGATTATCACGATGGATGAAGAGACAGACATACAGATAGACGATGCAACGATAGAGGTGGTTCCTATTTGGAAGTGGATGCTGAAAGAATAGAAAGCTAAAATTCACCTCACACCTCACTCTATCATTGTAATGTCCTATGTGTCAACGTATAGCATGTGTGTGGTGTTGGCGTTGACACCTCACGCACACCACACGACACCACACTTCTATAAATTCTTATTGTACTGTTAAAAAGCACGAAGCGATACTTGTTATTTTTGAGTGAGGTGCAGTGAGGTGTGCGTGAGGTGTCGACGCCCATATCTCACAATATGTAAATACATGAAACTCAGTAGAGTAAGCACTCTATCGTGAGGTGTGAGATAGAAAAGCACAATTGGCTATCCAGCTGTATCCGCCTTAGTAGATAGCATAGACTGTTCACCTAAGACAGTGAGGCTGTTCGGCTGGAACAGTAAGACTGCACACCGATGACAGCCCTCACATATATAGGAGGGGCAACAAACTACAAGGTGTTGACAGCATAAAGTGGAAGATTAACCAGCCAACTATCAACTTGATAGTCATTCATGGAAATGCGATAAGCCAAGGCGGGATTGTTCTCCAAAACAAATTGTCGCAAGCTCTTTGCCTTGACATTTGTCTCAGCTTTTACCTCTAGCGGAATCACGTTGTCTTCTTCATCCTCGATGAGAAAATCAATTTCTTGCGTACTTTTGGCTTTGGCAAAATAGCAAGGTTCATACTTCAAGACAAGTTGTTGCATGACATATTGTTCGGTGAGCGCACCTTTGAACTCTGTAAATATGACATTGCCATCGACAATGGCGGATGCCTTCAACCTCGACATCGCCCCCAACAATCCGACATCCAAGAGAAAAATCTTGAAGGCAGCTCTATCCTCATAGCTCTTCAATGGGATTCGTGGAGCCTTGACGTTATATACCTTATATATAAGCCCAGCATCCAATAACCATTGTAAAGCAATCTCGTACTCTCTAGCTCTAGCTCCCTCCCTAACGACTCCATAGATGAACTTGCGATTTTCCTTGCTTAGTTGAGCTGGGATGGAATTCCATAAATCAGAAATTCGAGGAACTACACCAGATGGAGCATGTTTCGAAATGTCTCGATGATAACTTTTCAATATTTCGTTTTGAATTTCCCTCACTTCCAGCCAGTCTCTATTCTGGCTAAAACTCAGTACTGCCTCAGGCATTCCTCCTACATAGTAATAGTACTTGAGCAATTCCTGAAACTTTGGGGCAAATAGTTGTATCATATTCCAATCTTTTGTTTGCAAAAGCTTGGCAAGATTGTCCTCTTCCATAGCCATGACAAATTCGATGAAACTCATGGGATACAAATTGAGGAATTGGACTTTTCCGACAGGAAAGGATTCTCCCTGATGTAATTCAATGCCAAGAAGTGAGCCTGCTGCAATGACATGATAACCTGGAGCATTCTCGCAAAAATATTTCAAGGAGGTAATAGCATTGGGGGCTGCCTGTATCTCATCTAGGAATATCAAGGTATCACCTTCTGTGCAAGTGACATGGGTTGCGGCACCAATAGCGGTCAAAACACGTGGGATGTCAAAGTCTTGCACAAATAGATTTTGAAGAATTTTCATATCTTCAAAGTTGACATACGCCAATTGCTTATAGTTTCTTTGCGCAAACTCCTTAACCAACCAAGTCTTTCCTACCTGCCTAGCTCCTTCTATTACAAGAGGTTTCCGTCGTGGACTATCTTTCCATTTTATCAGTTTTTCTATTGCTATTCTTTCCATAAATTCATTTTAAAAACACATTTTTCGGGGGAATAACGCTGCAAATATACACATTTTTCGGGGGAATCACCACCATATCCCACACATTTTTCGGGGGAATACGACTTTTTAAGCTTTTTTATCCCTCTCACAAGCCCAATTCTTCCATCAAAGTATGGTTGGCAGTGCCGAGGTCAGAGGTTTCCAAGCTCTTTATATATAATAAGGTGGTGGACTGCTTGGTATGTCCCAAGGCTCGGCCTATCAGCCCGATGTCGAAATGGTGCTGGTAGGCAATGCTAGCCCAGGAGTGTCGTACCACATACGACGAAAGATGAATATGGGAGCCAAGCATCTCGGAAAGGCGACGTAAGGAATAGTTGTATTGACGGAGACGGCGAAGGTAGATGTGATGGAGCTGTTCGGAAGTGAGACTTTCTGAGGCGGCATGGGAGAGCGTATCCTTGTCGGAGGCAAGAATTGGAAACACGAAATCTGAGTGGGCGAGTTCGTAGCGATGGATGATGTCGGTCATCGGAGGCAATAGGGAAACACGGATTCTTTGTCTCGTCTTATGCCTATCGTAAAGAATCATCCCATCTTTCACCTGCTCCTTTCGCAGATAAGCAATATCGACAAATGGCATCCCCATGGCATAGAAACTGAAGATGAAGATGTCACGAGCCAAGGCAAGCGACGAGCCTGGAGGCAGCGACAAGGCGTGAAGGCGAAGAATGTCAGCTTGCGTAATGCTTCGTTTGTCAGTCCTGGTCCTGCCTGTGAAAACCTTGGCAAAAGGATTGACGACTTGTAAGTTTCCTTCATGCCCCATCACACGATGATACAACGCCCTCAATGCTCTCATATATGCAGAGATGGTATTGAGACTCACATTGTTTTCGCCCAACCAATGCTGGTATGCCACTAGGTTGTCGGCGGTCATTTCGGTGAAACTCCACTCTTCCGACTTCAAAAACTTGCTCCATGAACGAGTTGCCGTGAGATAGTTGCTTGCCGTCTTGTACTTCCCTTGTGCCTGGGCTTTCTTCACTTCTGCATTGACAAACTCCCATCCTCTAAGGGATGAATTATCAACTTGGGATGACGATTTTTTCTCATTGCGTCCCCATCCAAACTCAAACTTGAAATATACCATAATTAAAAATAATAATGAATGAAACCATAAAATGATATCCAAAGATATAATATCCGAGGGTATAATCTTGAAAGGTTTGCGGTTTTTATGTTTAAAAGTTCCAACTATTCACCACCTCGGGGCAAGAGGTGGAGAAAGAATGTAGAG
>FR893267.1:3168-9569 GCA_000436035.1 Prevotella sp. CAG:732
GTAGAGAAAGAAATAATAAACATTATACATTCATTTATTAAAAAAGAGAGAGATTTATGGAAAAAAGACTCATGACGTTTATCGCAGGCGTTGCTCTTAGTATGGGTAGCGCACTCGCACAAAGTCAAGTTTCCGGTACTGTTGTCTCAGCTGAGGATGGAGAGCCTATCATTGGCGCATCTATCAAGGTGGAAGGAACAAATACCGGTACGGTTACCGACATTGATGGTAACTTCTCTTTGGTGCTTCCTGCTGGAAAGCACACAGTCAAAGTGTCTTACATCGGTATGCAAGACCAGACTATCGCCCTGAAAGCTGGCAACAACAAAATTTCTTTGACTTCTGATGCCAAGAACCTTGACGAAGTCGTTGTTACCGCTATGGGTATTACTCGTCAAAGCAAGGCTTTGGGATATTCTGCTTCTGTTGTCGGTGGCGAGAAACTTTCTGAATCACGCACAGGCGACATCATGTCTGGTATCGCAGGCAAGGTGGCTGGTGTGCAGATTTCTTCAACTTCTTCCGACCCAGGTGCTTCCAACTCCGTTGTCATCCGTGGTGTAAGTTCCTTGTCTGGAAACAACCAACCTCTTTACGTGATTGATGGTGTACCATTGTCTAACACATCAACAAGCAGTGAAACCTCAAAACTCGCTGGTGCCAATAGCTTGAACGAAAGCTATGACTTCGGTAATGGTGCCAATGCTGTCAATCCTGATGACGTAGAAAGCATGACCATCTTGAAAGGTGCTGCAGCTACCGCCCTTTATGGTAGCCGCGCTGCCAATGGTGTCATCTTGATTACTACCAAGAGCGGAAAGAAGCAGAGCAAGGGTATCGGTGTAGAGTACAATGGCGGTATGCAGTTTGAGTCTGTTCTCCGTTTGCCACAGATGCAGAACCAGTTTGGTATGGGTTGGTATGGCGACAAGACTGACTTGGAGAATGGTTCTTGGGGTCCTGAGTTTGACAACTCAACCTTGCGATATGGTAATGTTTACGATTACTCGCAGAAGTACAAGACTTATCGTGCCATCAAGAACAATATGGAGGACTTCTTCGATACAGGTATCCGCTATAACAACAGCGTGTCTTTCAATGGTGCTACAGATGCCAGCAACTTCTTCTTGAGCTTGTCTCAGATTCACGATGATGGTATCATTCCTACAGATGCTGATAGCTACAATAAATACACATTCTCTGGTCGTGCTTCCCACAAGATCAAAAATGTGACATTGAGCATGTCTGCCAACTATGCTTATCAGAAGAACAACTTCGTAAGCACTGGTCAGAAGACGGGGTCTATGTACAACTGTATCATGCAGACTCCACGTGATATCAGTATCGCAGAAATGAAGAACTTGGACGATCCATTCAATATGCCAGGTTACTATTATACCCCATACGGCGTAACCAACCCATACTACATCTTGAACAACTACAAGAACGAGTATGAGCAGGAGCGTTTCTATGGCAAGTTGCAGTTGGATTGGGACATCATCAAGGACTTGAAGTTCTCTGGTCGTTTTGGCTTGGATACAACAACTGGTCATCACGATACTGGTCAGCCAAATATGTCTAAGCTTTATGCCGATACTCCTAACTATGAGGATGCTTTGAAATCTCTCACAGGTGAGACTAGCCAGCAGACTGAGCGCACTCGTGAGATTGATATCAACGCCATGTTGAACTACAACCATAAGTTTATCGACAAGTTGGATGTCAGCGCAACATTGGGTCTCAACGGCAATGAGCGTAGATACAATTATTTCTATGCAGAAGTTACGAACTTGACGATCCCTAATTTCTTCAACTTGACCAACTCTTCAGAGAAGCCAACAATTGACCAGTATAAACAGTTGCGCCGATTGATGGGTGCATATGGTCAGATTGACTTAGGATGGGACGACTGGGCATACCTCACATTCACAGCTCGTAACGACTGGTCATCTACACTTCCAAAGGGCAACCGTTCTTTCTTCTATCCTGGTGTAACAGGTAGTTTCATCTTCTCTAAGTTCTTGAGTCCTGAAGCTCAGAAGATTATCACCTTCGGTAAGGTACGTGCAGCTTGGGGTAAGACTGGTAATGATGCCGATGTATATATGACCTCTTCTGTATATAAACAAGGCGCTGCTAATACATCTGGTTGGGGAACAAGTCAATTCCCATTTACCAAAGGTAATTACAATGCCTATAGTGTAGGTAACATCTTGGGTAGTCCTACCTTGAGCCCTGAGATGACAAGCGAGTTTGAGCTTGGTTTGAACATGGCATTCTTCCAGAACCGTGTATCATTCGATGCTTCTTACTATAACAGAGTATCTGATAAGCAGATTTTCTCGTTGGATATGGATCCTGCTTCCGGATACACAGCGCAGAACATAAACCTCGGTAAAATACGCAACCGTGGTATTGAACTTTTGGTAAATGTCACCCCAGTTAAGACTAGAGATTTCAAATGGGATCTCTCTTGGAACTGGACATTGAACCGCAGTAAGGTGATTTCACTTCCTGAGCAGTTGGGTGGCGAGTCTCTCATCTATGGTTTGACTGGTGGAACAGGTCTTTACGCCATCGTTGGTGAGGAGCTTGGCGTATTCAAGGCTTATACTTCTCAACGTGATTCAGAGGGGCATATTATCGTAGAGCCTGTAGATGAAAAGACTGGTAAATCATCAGGTCTTCCTGCAAAAACCACAGAGCAGAAAATCGTGGGTAGCATGAACAGCAAGTATCAAATGGGTATTGGCAATACATTCTCTTATAAGGGTGTTAGTTTGTCATTCGATTTCGATATTCGTAAGGGTGGCTTGATGTATTCTCGCACAAAAGACGTAAGTTACTTCGTTGGTAATGCCATTCAGACGGCATACAATAGTCGTCATCCATTCATTGTGCCAAACTCTGTTATCCAAACAGGAACAGACGCTTATGGCAATCCTGTTTATGGTGAGAACACATGGGCTTTGGATGCGACAAACCTCTACAACTATTGGAACAATGGTGGAGATGACTATGACGCAGGATTCTTGGTGGACAAGAGCTACGTCAAGCTCCGTTCTGTTGTGCTCTCTTGGGATCTTCCTAAGGCTTGGCTAGCCAAGACCTTCTTGACAGGTGTCAAGGTGTCTCTCTATGGTAACAACTTGTTCCTCTGGACACCATCCAGCAACACCTTCATCGACCCAGAGTCAACCTCTTTCGGTAACGACTTGGCAGGTAACTATGGTGAGTATTCAGCCAACCCAAGTTCTAGAAAGATTGGTTTCAACGTATCAGTTAAATTCTAATAAGATCGTAAAGTATGAAAAAACTATTATTATATAGCGCAGCTTGCCTCTTGGCTCTTTCCAGTTGCGATATGGATATCAATGACGACCCAAACTATCCAGACAATGGTGATGTTACCCCTACTTTGATATTCCCTTCTGTGGAGAATGCCTTGGCTGCAGTTCCTGGTGATGCGATGTTCACTAACGCAGGATTCTTTGTGCAGTATTTCGAGCAGCGCCCAGAGTCTAATCAGTATAATACACAAGCAGAACTTCACTTCGATGAATCTTCTAGCTTGTTCGACCGTTGCTACAGATCTATCTATGCTGGTGCCATGATGGACATCAAGGACATCGAGGGTAAAACTACCGACAAGGCTGACCTCTTTGTATGCAAAGTGATGACAGCTTTGGGTATGCAGTATATGGTGGATGCTTGCGGTGATGCTCCTTACACAGAAATGTGCCAAGGCAATGCCAATCCTACTCCAAAGTGGGATGAGGGTCAAACTGTATATACTGGTGTTTTGAATGCGATGGATGAAGCCGAGGCTGCCATCCCTGAGACAGCTACGATGATTACGATGACGGATCCAATGTTTAATCAGAATTTGGATGCTTGGAAGCGTTTCGCAAATGGGCTTCGCTTACGTATGTATATGCGTTTGATTGATGCAGGTGTAGATGTTGCCAACTATACAGCTAAGGCTAAGGCCATTGTCGCCAGTGGTGAACTTCCTAAGTCTGATGTCACATTTGATGTGTATTCTAATGCAGAAGGCCAGTACAATCCTTGGTATGCTTCATATTTCGCCTTATCTACCAATAACTTCTGTGCAGCTTATCCTATCGTCTCTTACTATAATGCAACTGACGACCCTCGTATAGGTTATGCAATGGATGTAGCTTCTGCAACTGATACATACGTAGGTCAGATTCCTGGATCGAAGACTCTTTATAAAGGCTGGTCTGGCAAAGATTGGAAAAATAAGAATGTCAGTACCATCAAGGTGGCTCAGGCCATGAGTATGCCAATCTACTTGATGACATTGAGCGAGGTAGAGTTCTTGAAGGCTGAGGTAGAGCTTCGTTTCAACGACAATACAGCAGCTGCCAAGGCTGCCTATGAGACAGCCGTGAAAGCCGATTTCACCTCACGTGGTATTACTGGAGCAGATGCCTTCCTTGCCGGAGTTAGGGTTAATTTTGATGACCAGGCTACCAAGGAAGCTAAGCTGAAGTTGATTTACATGCAGAAATGGACAGCTTTCTTCTTCCGTAACCACATGGAGGCTTGGTCTGAGCAGCGTCGTACCGATGTACCAGCTCTTTCTGAGGCTACCGCTCAGGATGTTTACAACGGCTCAACCAAGTATTCTGCTGGCGACTTGATCAATCCTGGCTTGAATTACTATGGACAAGGTAATGTATGCAAGCGTATGCCTTACCCAGACAATGCTCGTAAGTATAACAAGAATACTCCAGCTGTCAAAACATTGGCAGACCCTATCTTCTGGGATAAATAATTCACCAGAAAGGTGATATTCATTAATTCATAAAGAACATAGAATATGAAAAAAATATTGTTTTATACCTTGTTGTTCTGCCTAGCCTCTGTCGGATTTACCTCATGTAGCGATGACGAGGAGTTGACAGACTCCAAGATTACTTATTATCCAGAAATGGAAATACAAGGTGACAAGTTTACAATTCTTCCTATCGGAACGCCATATGTCGATAAAGGGTGCAAGGGTACTTTGCAAGGTGAGGACTGCACCTCCAGCCTGATCACTGAAGGTGTGGAAGATGTGGATTATAATAAAGCAGGCTTGTATTATGTTACCTATTCTCACATCAACAAGGATGGTTACCTCACAAGTGTAAAAAGAACAGTAGCTGTCTGCGACCCTTCCATTACGACTAATATTGAGGGTAAATATAAGGTTCAAAGCGGAAGTTATAGAGATAGTGGATCGGCACAAGAGGAGTATGCCAAGTATTCTGTCACTATAGAGAAAGCCGCCCCAGGTCTTTTCTATATAAGCGACTTCTTTGGCGGATATTATGATCAAGGTAGAGGATATGGCTCAACTACAGCTATGACAGGATATATCCAACTTATGGCGGATAACAGTATTAAGCTTTTGTCTAGTCATGTAAAAAATTGGGATGATTCTCTTGATAGCTTCGAGAATGGAAAGTATGACCCTGCAACAGGTGAAATCTCTTTTGATGCAGCTTATGCAGGTCAGATGACATTCCACGTTATCTTAAAGTAAAACATAAATAATTGAATAGAATTATGAAGAAATATATTTCAATGTTTTTGGTTGCCTTGGTTGGTATGTTCACATTTGTGTCTTGTGATCCAGAAACCGATGAAAAGGCAGGCGGCACAGCCGTTGAAAAAATGGCAGGGCTATGGGTCGTTACTGTGGATGCTGTGGACGAGGATGGCAATGTCATCAGCAAGAATCTTCTTGGCGAATTCAACGTCAATACATACAATACAGCAGCTAATGATGCGGACAAAATGTGGTTGGATGATGGTGGTAAGTTTTATAATGTCAAGATGAAGGTCAATGTCACAGACTATAAGAATGGCAAGTTTGAGGCAATCCCTAACACCAGCTACAATCCTGCAGATGATACAGCTGGCAATGTAGAGTTCTTGAAAGGTCAAGTACTTTATAGTCAGGGCAAGAACCTTCATGGTGCTCCTGTTGACAGCATTTGCTATACCGTCAAGTTTGACGATGATGAGGATGGCTTGATTTATCGTGTGTCAGGCAAGCGTTATTCTGGCTTCACAGAGTAATCCTCATACATATATATTATAAAAGGTGTGTCCATCCGTCGCTCTTCTTCGAGCACAGTGGACACACCTTTTTGTTTTTATTTTTCTCTCTTAACCTCCAAAATTATAAAAACTTCTCTCATTCCTTGCATCACTCAAAAGAAAAGCGTATCTTTGCAGCGGAAATAGTGAGTTTCTAAATATTAATATCAGAGGCTTATGGAAAATCAAAGAATTTCATCAGAGGCGTTGTTGTCCAATCACAACGATATGACTTCTTTTCGCTATGGTGATTGCAATATCAGATTTCGTTCCCCCAAGAATCTCCA
>FR893268.1:0-20729 GCA_000436035.1 Prevotella sp. CAG:732
CATGTAACGAATTACTTTCTCGTCACGGCGATAGCCAATTTCGAGCTTGTCAATCAAAGTTGGTTCAGCCTTGAACTCAATCAAGTTGTAGAAGCCTGATGTCTTCTTCTGGATGTTGTAAGCCAACTTCTTCAAACCCCAAGCCTCTTCATTCAAAATCTCAGCACCGTTATCGGTGAGCAGCTTCTTGAACTTAGCGACCGTTTCCTTCATCTGTTCATCAGACAAAACGGGAGTCAAAATGAAAACGGTTTCGTATTGATTCATACTACTTAAAATTAAATAATGTTATTAATAAATTCTCGTTGCTCTTCGAGTGATTTCGGATACCAAAAGCACCCTTTTCTCGAATTGCGGTGCAAAATTACGACTTTTTCTTCAATCAACCAAATATTTTTTGTACTTTTGCACTAAATATCAGATACTTTTATTGTATTTTAAAGATTTTACAGAGAAATGAGCAAGTTTAATTACCCTAAAATGTACGGAGCGACGAAAAATGTCCTCCAAACTGTTGCCGCTTCGGGAATCACTATGATTGTGCTCGGAGTGGTCATCCTAGCCTCCTGCTTCATCTTCAATTTCGAGAGCAATCTTCCTCTCC
Source organism: Prevotella sp. CAG:732 (assembly GCA_000436035.1). Taxonomy (GTDB): domain Bacteria; phylum Bacteroidota; class Bacteroidia; order Bacteroidales; family Bacteroidaceae; genus Prevotella. Next base: position 605 of record FR893268.1, read on the forward strand.
TGGCAGGTCTCTTCCTCATCATCGCAGGATGTGCTGGCTTCGTCTATTCCATCAAAAAGGAAGACAAGCATTAACATCCTCATAAAACCAGCAATCCGTGCAACCTGTGCCCTATCATTTTGAAGACACGGATTACACGGATCAATTGGTTTTATTTTCCCAGGTACTTCTGATACCCTATCTTTCTCTTAGTCCTGCTCAGGAGCAATCAACTTATAGCCCTTGCCATGGATATTGATAATTTCAATCTGAGGATCCTCTTTCAAGTGCTTACGCAACTTGGTGATATACACATCCATTGAGCGAGCGTTGAAATAGTTGTCATCTATCCAGATGGTCTTCAAGGCGAAGTCACGCTGAAGAATGTCGTTGGCATGAGAGCAGAGCAATGACAAGAGTTCGTTCTCCTTGGTTGTCAACTTAGTCTGCTTGTCATCGATGGTAAGCAACTGCTTCTGAGTATCGAAGGTGAAGCGACCGATGTGATACAACGTTGACTCCTTGTTCTTCTTGCCACGTACGCGGCGAAGGATAGCCTCTACACGGAACACCAACTCCTCCATAGAGAATGGCTTGGTGATGTAGTCGTCGGCACCCAACTTGAAACCTTCGAGGATATCCTCCTTCAAGGTCTTGGCGGTCAAGAAGATGATAGGAAGGTCGGCATTAGACTGACGAATCTCCTGTGCCAAGGTGAAACCATCCTTCTTAGGCATCATCACGTCAAGCACTGCTATATCAAACTTATTTTTAGAGAACTCTCTGAAACCTGCTTCTCCATCAGGGCAAAGAGTGGTAGTATAGCCCTTAGCCTCCAAATATTCACGGAGCAACATACCCAAGTTCTCATCGTCTTCACAAAGAAGCATCTTTATTTTCTCTTCCATAGTCGTATATTTTTATTGTTAATATTCTATTTATTATTTTTCATTTATAATTGTTCGTTTACCTAGTCATGTATCACTGGCAACTTGATGGTGAAGGTTGTACCCTTGCCAAACTCGCTTTCCACCTTGATGTCGCCATCGTGCAGGTCAACGATCTTCTTGACATATGCCAATCCGAGTCCGAAGCCCTTCACATCATGCACATTGCCAGTGTGTACGCGATAGAACTTATCGAAGATTTTCTTCAAGTTCTCTTTCTTCATACCGATACCCGTATCCGTGATGGACAGGTAGAGATACTGGTCATCATTCCAGGTCTTCATCGTGATGTTGAGCGCCTCATCAGGCTTGCGATACTTCACGGCATTGTCCATCAAGTTGAAGATGACATTCTGGAAATGCACCTCATCGACATAGATAGAGGAGTCGATAGCCTCAATGTCGGTATAGACCTTGCCGCCGGTATGCTCTACACGAAGGGTGAACGAGTTGGCGATATTCTCCACCATTTCATTCAAGTCGAGTTCCTTCTTCTTGAACACCGCCTTCTTCTTGTCAAACATACTCATCTGGAGCACTTTCTCGACCAAGAATCTCAAGCGTTTCGACTCATCATTGATAACCGTGCCCAAGTGTTTCTGCATCTGCTCACTCTTGGAAACCGATGGGTCGTTGAGCATCTGGGCTGCCAACGAGATGCTGGCGATAGGTGTCTTCAACTCATGCGTCATATTATTGATGAAGTCATTCTTGATCTCCGTATATTTCTTCTGTCGGAATATCACGACGATGGTGAAGATGAAGGTAATCAACAACACGATGGTGAAGATGATGCTCGGAATCATAAACCTCACGCTGGAGAAGATGTAGCTGTCCATATTAGGGAAGTGAATCTTCACGACACCCATCTTCGACTGTGGGTCGTTGCGGAACAACACTTGCGAATAACTATATTCCTCGCCCTCGTCGGTATAGTCTGGGCAACGATAGACCTCTCTGCCATCCTGCGTTGTCACCGTGAAGTGATAAGGGATGTCGATGCCATTGTTCATCATCTCCGCCTTGAGGTCTTGGTCAAGTTGCTTGAAGTTGATGCGTTCCTTCAGAGGTTTGTCGGATGCCGAATAGAGGATGGAATAGACCACCTCGTCGAGCAATGCCTTCTGATAGACATATCTATTCTTCACGATTTCCTGTAGAGACTTCTGTGTCTCATTGATGGAATTCTTGTCGCTACGCAGAATCATCGCCTTTGGTGTATTGGCAGGGTTGGATGCGATGGTCTTCAACTCGAAGGAGGAATAGACCGTGCCGTCCTTGCCGGTGACCGAGTACTGATGAGAATGCTGAACCGTACCATCTGGCTGTCCACTTCTCGTGCCCACAGAGTCCTTGCGGTTAGCCCTGCGCTCCGTCTCGTTGACATCTTTCTCCAAATAGCGCAACGTCTCGTTTAGCTCCAAGTTTCTTGAAGCTTGATACAAGGCTCTATTGACCGACTCGTCAAATTGTTCCTTCTTCATATCCACCATTTCCTGGATATATCCCAACTGTAGGAACAGCAAGGCGAGGAACGAGAACCCCATGATTATAGCGATTGTCCAAATAGTTCTTTTCTTCATGGGGGCAAAGATAGGAAAAATCTTAATCGGTTAACACTTTTCCGTTAACAAATTCAACACAATTAAAGAATATTAAGAAAAGAAAAGGCAGATGATTGTATATTTAAAACTAAACATCACCTTTATGGTAGAAAAAAGAGAAGAGCGGGATATGCCAGCCGACACATCTCGCTCTCCACATTATATTATATATATCACTGCAAGAGATAGAATTTCTCTCTTCCAGAAATCATTTTTTTTACTCAGCCTCCTTTGCCAACTCAGCCTCGTGGTCAGCAATCAACTTGCCCTGAATATCATTAGGTACAAGCTCGTAGCTAGCAAACTTGGTTGTGAAGGAAGCACGACCACCCGTCAAGGAACTCAAAGAGATAGAGTAATTGGAAAGTTCCTTCAGAGGAATCTTGGCACTCAGCTTCTGGTAGCCAGCCTCGCTGTCCATACCCATAATGAGAGCACGACGACCTTGCAAGTCGCTCATCACATCTCCCATGAAGTCGGCAGGTACATAAACCTCCAAGTCATAGATAGGCTCCAAAATCTTAGGACCAGCCTGCTTGAATGCATCGCTGAAGGCATGGCGGGCAGCCAACATGAATGAAAGTTCATTGCTATCTACTGGGTGCATCTTACCATCATAAACGATGACACGCACGTCACGAGCATAACTACCTGTCAAAGGACCATGCTCCATACAATCCATGATACCCTTCAAGATAGCAGGCATGAATCGAGCGTCGATGGCACCACCCACTACAGAGTTAAGGAATACCAACTTACCACCCCACTCCAAGTCAACTTCCTCACGGCTCTTGATGTTCATCTTGAACTCCTGACCATTGAAAGTGAATGAAGTTGGATCAGGCATACCCTCAGCGTATGGCTCAACGATGAGATGTACCTCACCAAACTGACCAGCGCCACCACTCTGTTTCTTATGACGATACTCTGCACGAGCCTTCTTGGTAATAGTCTCACGATATGGGATGCGAGGCTCCTCGAAAACGACATTGAGTTTTTCGTTGTTCTCCAAACGCCACTTCAAGGTACGAAGGTGGAACTCACCCTGACCACGTACAATCACCTGTCGCAACTCCTTGCTCTGCTCCACGATCCATGTTGGGTCTTCCTGACGCATCTTCAAGAGAGCAGCCATCAACTTCTCTGTATCTTGGGCATTGACAGCCTTGATAGCACGAGAGTACTTAGGGTTAGGATATTTGATGAAGTCGAAACGCCACTCAGCATCCTTGCCATTCAAGGTATTGCCCGTCTTCACGTCTTTCAACTTCACGGTACAACCGATGTCACCAGCATTCAACTGCTCGACAGCCACACGGTTGGCACCAGCGCAAGCATAAATCTGTCCGATGCGCTCCTTGCTACCACGGTCGGCATTGGTCAAGTCGTCACCCGGCTTGACGCAACCGCTCATCACCTTGAAGTAACTTACCTCGCCGATGTGAGGTTCCATACCCGTCTTGAAGAAGTAAACGCTCTCAGGGCCATTGCTGTCAGGAGCAATTTCCTCACCACGAGTATTGTGCAACTTAGGCATATCGTCAACGAAAGGAACCACATTGCCCAAGAACTCCATCAAGCGGCGAACGCCCATCGACTTACCTGCGCAAACACAGAATACAGGGAAGATGCTACGAGTTACCAATCCCTTGCGGATACCCTCACGCATCTCATCCTCTGTCAAGCTCTCGCTCTCGAAGAACTTCTCCATCAATCCCTCGTCGTTCTCGGCAGCTGCCTCGACAAGAGTCTTGTGCAATTCCATCGCCTTGTCCATCTCCTCCTCAGGAATTTCCTCGATGATAGGAGCACCGCCCTCTGGCTTCCAAGAATATTTCTTCATCAGAAGTACGTCAATGAGAGAATTGAAACCAGGACCTGTCTCTAAAGGATATTGAATCTGTACGCACTTAGGACCATAAATCTCCTTCATGCTGGCAATGATATTGTCGAAGTCACATTTGTCGGAATCCAACTGGTTGACCAAGAAGATGACAGGCTTGCCCAACTTCTCGGTGTAACGGAAGTTGTTCTGTGTACCTACCTCAGGACCATACTGTCCGTTGATGAGGATGACAGCCTGATCGGTCACGTTCATAGACGTGATGGCACCACCCACGAAGTCATCACTACCTGGACAATCAATGATATTAAGTTTCTTGTTGTTCCACTCTACATGAAAAACAGTAGGGAATACCGAGTAGCCGTATTCCAACTCAACAGGGAAGTAGTCGCTCACCGTATTCTTCGCTTCTACAGAGCCTCTACGTTTGATGACGCCTGCTTCAAACAACATACTTTCGGCAAGTGTAGTCTTGCCGCTACCCGCACTGCCCAGCAGCGCAATGTTTTTAATCTCGTTAGTCTTATAAACTCTCATGACGCTTATAGATTTTAAGGGTTATACATTTATGTCAATAAGTCAATAAGGAAAGGAGGGACAACGCCCCCTTTTTCTATTTCAGCCTCTAAGTTAGGCATTTTTTCTGAGATAAGCAAAATTTCACGCAAAAAAATGCACTTCTTTTAAAACATATTAGTAATTTTGCACCTTATTAAAGACTCTTTTCACCCTTACACCTTATTATATATAGGGGAAGAGCCGAGTTTGATATTTGGAGTTACAAGCAAAGAGAAAATGACTGGACTATACATACACATCCCCTTCTGCGAGAGCCGTTGCATCTACTGCGGCTTCTACAGCACCACATCCCTCAAGATGAGGGACACCTACGTGGATGCTCTCTGCCAAGAGATGGCTATCCGACGCCAACAAGAATACGATGGCGAGAAAGTAGCGCTGAGCACCATCTACCTAGGTGGTGGCACACCGAGCATGCTCCATGGCGGGCACTTGCGCCAAATCTTCAAGCATATCCAGGAGAACTACACCCTGATGGATGACATGGAGGTGACCATGGAATGCAACCCAGACGATGTCACGCCAGCGTTCTGCGATACCATCCGAGAGCTGCCCATCAACCGGGTCAGCATGGGCGCACAGACATTCTCCGACGAAAGACTTGCCTTTCTGCATAGGCGTCATCGCTCCCAGCAAGTACCTCTAGCCATCGAGCGCCTACGTGCCATCGGCATCCACAACATCAGCATCGACCTGATGTTTGGCTTCCCTTCCGAGACCCTCGAAAACTGGGAGAAAGACATCGACACCGCCTTGTCGCTAGGCGTGGAGCATATCTCGGCATACAGTCTGATGTATGAAGAAGGCACGCCACTCTATAGGATGCTAGAGGAAGGAAAGATCAGCGAAATCGATGAGGAAGTGAGCCTAAAGATGTATGAGCGACTCGTAGAGAAGCTCACCCAAGCAGGATTCGAGCATTACGAGATTAGCAACTTCGCCCGCCCCGGCTATCGCTCACGCCACAACAGCAGTTACTGGCACGAAATCCCTTACATCGGTCTGGGCGCAGCAGCCCACTCCTACCGACGACTTCAGAAAGAAGATGGAACATGGGACATCACCAGGAGCTGGAACATCGACAACCTCCAAGCATACTTCCACGAGATCCAATCGGGCAATCTCCCATCAGAGAAAGAGACTCTCGACCTCTACACTCGCTACAACGACATGATCACGACAGCCCTGAGAACAAGCGATGGAATAAATATGCAAAAAATGAGAAATGAGTTTGGCGAGAAATTGGCAACAAGACTGCTCAATGAGGCAAAACCCAAGATAGAAAGAGGACTCATGGTATTAGAAGACAAAAAAGGCTCACCTTCATCCCTACATTTGAAGCTGAGCCAGAAAGGTATATACATCTCAGACGACATCATGGGCGACTTTATGATAGTCTAGCCCAAACAACGTCTAATTGGACCATGGTTGACTAGTCACGCCATGGCTCCAGTTTTTCCAAACTGTGCGACTTTTTGTAACGCTCATAATAATACATCTTGATTCTCTCAACTGCTTCTGCCTCAGATTTTTTCTGCGACAAATACGGCTTCACCATCTGCATCAGAGCATAAAGCAAAACCACGACCACAATCGTGATTCCCATCGAGACGATCGTGCTGGCTATCCCCATAAAAGTTTGGAGAAGAATACCCACGGCGATAGGAATGAGAAAACAAATCCAATCGATAGGCGTATCCAGTCGGTTGGAGTCAAAATACTCTTTTCGTAATCCCTCAGGAGCATTCAATATCAAATGCTTTTGGTGCGTATTCCAATAATCTACAAATTCTTTTTCCATTCAAATGACAGATTAATCTATGATGATTAGTTATTGCACTTGCAAAAGTAGCATAAATATTCATTCCTTGCAAATTTTCCTGCAATTTACCCCCCCAATTAAGTCTATTTAACAGCTTGAAGTGTATTTTGCCCAATTATCCCATAGATTCATCCTCAAAAAACTCAAAAAACTTTTTGATTATTGTCCATTTTGGTGTAACTTTGCAGTCAAATAGAACATTCAACAAAAACAGAGAATCAAAAGACAATGCAAAATCAGTTTTCGCGTACCCAATTATTGATGGGTAAAGCTGCCATTGATACGCTCATGGGAAGCCGTGTCGCCGTATTCGGCGTAGGTGGCGTGGGAGGTTATGTGGTCGAGGCGTTGGCACGTAGTGGTGTCGGCGAGCTGGACATCATCGATGACGACCGTGTATGCCTTACCAATGTCAACCGCCAGGTTATCGCTACCCTCAGTACCGTAGGAAAGCATAAAGTAGATGTATGCGAGGAGCGTATACATGACATTAATCGCCGCTGTATCGTTCATAAATACCAAATGTTTTACCTCCCAGAGACAGCCGATGCCATCGACATTTCTCAATTCGACTATGTAGTGGATTGCATTGACACCGTCAAGGCAAAACTCGACCTCATCAAGCGATGCCACGACCAGAAAGTGCCTATCATCAGTTGCATGGGAGCAGCCAACAAAATGGATGCCACCGCCTTTCAAGTCACCGACATCAACAAGACGAAGATGGACCCACTCGCCAAGGTCATCCGCAAGAAATTGCGCAAGATGAACATCCATAAGCTCAAGGTAGTATATAGCGAGGAGGAGCCTTTGCGCCCTATCGACGACCCCAATATCAGTTGTCGTTTCCACTGCATCTGTCCTAACAAGGATATGCGCAAGTGTACCGACCGCCGTGACATCCCTGCCAGCAACGCCTTCGTGCCTGCTGCCGCCGGACTGATCTGTGGCGGCGAGGTCATCAAGGACTTGGTTCGTATCGCAGGCACTTGGCGACTCACCCCTGAGATGATAGCAGAAAACCCTGAGACCAAGGCTGCCGCCGAGAAAGCTGCCGCCAAAGCCGAGGCACACCAAGAGAAATATAAAGCCATCGCACTTGCCAAGAAAAACGGCACGTGGGAAGACGACACCGTCAGAATGGCATTGCCCTTCGACTAATTACAATATAGTTACGCTATCATAAAAACCTCGGGACTTTTTTATAAAAACCTCGGGAGGAAATTACAAAAAAGTCCCGAGGTTTTTTATCATACATCGAGATGCTTATACAAGAGAGAAACGATTAGTACTCTCTTTCTATGAGTTCCAAGCACATACGGCTGTTGTGGTAAGGACACTTCCAGAAGCCAGCCTTGTCATCATCAAGATTTAGGCTACCATCTTCGAGCACTGCCCAGTGCCACTCTCCATTCTTGGCATCCAAGAGATGCTTAGCCACATAGTTCCAGCACTGGATGGCAACCTCCAGAGACTCCTCCGTACGGAAATACTGGTAGAGGTCGATATGTCCGATGATGTTCTCACACTGCACCCACCACTGGCGTTGCAAGTCGTACTTGTCATCATCCTTCCAGTGTTCATATACCATACTGCCGTCTGGACGCAAACCTTCGTCAGCAGCATCAGCGATACGGCGGATAATCTTCTCTATCTTCTGAAGCACTTGTTTGTCGCCCAAGACCAAAGCTGTCTCGTGAAGCAACCAGGAAGCCTCGATGTCGTGACCGAAACTCTCGATATTGCGCTTGCCCTCCCACTCGTCATTGAAGAAGAGGTCGAGATGGTAAGTCTGCTTGTTCAAGAGTTTATCTGTGAAGATGTCGAGCAAGTTGCGAATACTCTTCTCCAGTTCCGGAGTCTTCCACACACGATAGAGATTGGTGTAAGGCTCGATGATATGCAAGTGCGTATTCATCGTACGGCTGCCATTCTCGTCCTTGTCGCTCAGTCGCATGTCGGCGATAGGTTGCCAGTCACGTTTCAACGCCTCAATATATCCATTGTTCTTACTGTCGAAAGCATGGTTTTCGATGTCATGATACAGAGAGATGGCGATGTCGAGTGCCTCCTTGTCACCGGTGGCACGAGCATACTCCGACATACCATAGATGGTGAATCCAATGGCGTAGGTCTGCTTCTTGGTGTCCAGAGGATTGCCCTTGTAATCCACACTCCAGAAGACACCACCCTGCTCCTTGTCGAGGAAGTGATCACGCACGTAGTTCTTAGCTCTTGTGGCAGCCTCCAGGTACTCAGGCTTACCGATGACACGATAGGCAGCCGAGAAAGCCCACAAGATGCGGGCATTCATGATGGCTCCCTTCTCTGCCTCAGGGTGTACCTGCTCTCTGCCATCCACACGACCATAGTAACCACCATTCTCATGGTCGGTCACACGGTCTATCCAATAATTGAGGATGTTCTTCTCTAGCACATCCCTCATTGCTTGTTTCAAATTATCCATAGCGGTATTTAGTTGAAAGTTATTTCTTGATAGGGAACAACCAGGTGAGCACCATCAGCAACAAGGCGATGACGGCTGGGAACAAGGAGAACAATGACCATACCATCGTCAGCACAGAGTCGGTGACAGAGGCTGGGTCGATCATCGTGTTGCCCATCGCATCCGTAATCATATTAGCTCCCGCCCAACCCAACAAGAGGGCGATGAGAGAACCGGAGATGGCGGTACCAAACTTCTGTGACATCGTACCAGAAGAGAAGATCAAACCAGTAGCTGAAGTTCCAAACTCCTCAGTATGGTAGTCGGCCACATCGGCATACATAGACCACATCAAAGGAGAGTAGATGCCGATGCCAATGGAAGTAAGGATCACCAAACCTATCATCACCCAGATATAGTCAGGACTCATCGGGATGAAGAAGAAGAGGACGGAGAGGACAAAGCAAAGTGCTGAAGCCCAGAAGAAAGCCATGCGCTTGCTGCCCACCTTGCGAGTAAACCAAGGAGAAACACCACCAAAAATCATACAAGTAACCTCACCGAAAGCCATGAAAACGGTATAGTTGATAATCAAACCCTCGACAGTGACGTTGCCATGCAAGCAGTACTCAAACATATAACCAGCTACGGCATAGCGAAAACCATTGAAGAAGTTGGTGCATACGGCGATAGCAGTCATATAGAGCCAAGCCTTGTTGTGAACGAGATCGACAAACTGGTGGAAGGAGAACTTCTCCGCACGCTTAGGCTGCAGACGCTCCTTGGTCAAGAGTCCACAAGCCAAGGTCATCACAGCAGCGATGATACCGAGCACGGCACCTATCACAGCATACTGATGCGCATCCGTGCCCCCTACAAACTTCTGGAGATAAGGGAAAGAAAGCAAGGTGATGAAACCCATGGCATAAGCACCTACCATACGGAAAGATGAGAACTGGTTCTTCTCGTCATCATCCTCGGTCATCACACCCAGGAGCGAACCGTATGGCACATTCACCATCGTATAGACAGCCATCATCAGGAGATACAAGGTATAAGCGTAGATGCGCTTGCCCACAGGTCCTAAGTCTGGCGTATAAAGCAACAAGGCGAAAATCAATCCAAAAGGAATAGCGCCAAAGATAAGCCATGGACGATACGTACCGAAACGTGACTGTGTACGGTCTGCCAAGCTACCCATCAATGGGTCGGTAACCACATCAAACATACGTGCTATCAACATCAGAACCGCAGCGTCGGCAAAAGAGAGACCGAACACATTGGTAAAAAACAGTGGAAAAGCGATAGACATCACCTTCCATACAATGCCACCCGCAGCGGCATCACCCATAGCATACGCTATTTTTTCTTTTAAACTTACCATTTATCTACTATTTATCATTTATTATTTTATCATTTCTATCCATGCCACCGATGGGCATACGCAAAAGAACCTTCTTCCTCACTCCCGAAGAAGCGAGAAAGAAGGTATCCCGAATATCTTTTTCCTAAAGACGACTAACCTTTCCTCCCGCATGGAGGTATATAACTAATCATCTTTTACTCTTATACACGAAAACATTACTTGCCCAAAGTCTTCTTGTTTTTGGCTACCAATGCCTTGATGGTCTCCACGCTCAAGGCAGTGCGATAACCATCTGCTGGAGTATTCATGCAGTAGTCCACCAACTTGTCGATGGTAGATGTAGCCACATGCATACGAGTATCAGAGGAAGCATAGTAGATGAACACCTTGCCATCCTCGTCAGCTATCCAACCATTGGCGAAGACTACGTTCATCACATCGCCGATATACTCGCCACCCTCAGGTACAAGCAAGTAACCACCTGGCTCAGCTATCACCTTGGTAGGATCTTCAAGGGAAGTCATGTACATATAGAGCACGTAGCGGAGACCGCTGGCGCAACCACGTACACCATGTGCCAAGTGCAACCATCCCTTGGCGGTCTTGATAGGATGAGGTCCCTCACCGTTCTTTACCTCCTGGATGGTATGATAATGACGGGCGTTGATAATCTTCTCCTCTGTAATCTCAGCGTGGGTGATGTCGTCAACGAGTGCCCAACCGATACCGCCGCCAGAGCCTGTATCAATGAAACCATCCTGTGGGCGAGTGTAGAAGGCATACTTGCCATCCACAAACTCAGGATGCAATACCACATTGCGCTGTTGGCTCTTGGTCTTCAAGTCAGGAAGACGCTCCCAGTTGACCAAGTCCTTGGTACGGGCGATAGCAGCTGTAGCAGTGGCAGCGCTGAGGTCGCCAGGCTGGCTATCGTCGTGACGCTCCGCACAGAAAACGCCATAGATGTAACCATCCTCGTGGGCAGTCAAGCGCATATCATAGATATTGGTAGCAGGCACGATATCCTCAGGCATAGTGATAGGCTCATCCCAGAAACGGAAGTTGTCGATACCGTTAGGACTCTCAGCCACAGCGAAGAAACTCTTGCGGTCGGCTCCCTCCACACGTACCACGAGCAGATACTTGCCATTCCACTTGATGGCACCAGAGTTGAGCGTAGCATTCATCATGATGCGCTGCATCAAGTATGGATTACTCTTCTCATCGAAGTCGTAACGCCACTCCAATGGAGTATGCTCTGCCGTCAAAATAGGGTTCTTGTACTTCTCGTAGATGCCGTTGCCCCACTCTACAGGTTCGTTCTTGCGGCTCAACAACTCCTCATGATGAGCACGCAATGCCTTTACTTTGTCTTGAAACGTTGTCATATACTAATTATTTTATTATGATTCGTACTATTACGATGTTTTAAGGATTAGTCCTTCTTGCAGCAAGATTTTCCTTCCGCTTTCTTGCAGCAAGGCTTCACTGCCTCGATGTCCTTGGCGAAGAGCACCCTTGGCTCCTTATAGAACTTCTTGAAGTCCTTGACGATAGCTCCATCCTTCACGCCAGGCAGATAAGCTTCCTCTGCAGGCTTGTCCCAAGCATTGCGCCAGAAGAGCACATAACTGAGTTGATAGTTCTGGAGCACAGGCCAAAGTGCCTTGGTAAACCAATCTTTCTTCTGAGAGATGCCACGACAACCAGTCTCTGTCAAGGCTGCCATCTTGCCCACCTTCTCCGAAGCGAGCTTCATAACATCCAAGGTCTCCTGCAAGTTCTTCTGATAGTTAGCGTCATCATTGTCAAACTCATAGATGTCAACGCCGATGAGGTCAACGAAGTCACCTCCTGGATAACGCTCCAAGAAAGCTTCCACTGTTTTCTTGTCACTCAGATTAGGTGACCACGCCCAAACGATGTTGTTGCAGCCAGCCTTCATCAAAGTAACATAAGTCTTGATATACAGCATATTATACTGGTATGCAGTGCAACTATTGGCACCCCACCAGAACCATCCGCCGTTCATCTCATGCCATGGTCGAAATATCACTGGTACTTTCTTGCCATCGGCAGTCTTCAAAGAATTGATGAACTGACCCACCTTGCCGAGCCAAGACTCAAACTTCTGTTGTTGAGCACCGCCTTCGAGCACCGCCTTGACCGCATCGCCCTTAGGATCCCAAGCATTCTCGCCAGTCACCGGATTCCAAGGATGCCAACTCAAGGTGACGATGCCACCACGCTGATGCTGAGCGATGATCTCTTGGCGCATTCGATCGAAAGGCACGCCGTCAAGATTCTCCTTGCTATCCAGTTCGAGCTTACCCAAGTCGAAACCCATGATGGCAGGATAATCACCTACGGTCAAGAGCACGTCACTCTTGCCCTCGTCCCATCTCCTAGTACAGTCCTCGTCCCATTTCCAAGTAGTGCCATACACAGGATCGTCCTGGTGTCCGAGCATGATACCCTTCTCTTGCAAAACGCTCAAGCGCTTCATCAACTGTTTCGCTGGAGAACAACACTGAGCATACGCTCCTTGCAAAGCGAGGCAACAGAAAGCCCCCATCAACATTCTTTTGATTGTCATATTGTATATATTGAAGTTTAGTAAATATTCTATTTCATCAACTGCTTGGTCAAGAAGTCTTGCCACTCATCATACTGCTCCTGATACCAGTAATGACCCGTCATCTGATAAACGCTCAACGACTTTGGAGCCTGAATAGTATTATAGAGTCCATAAGCAGAAGTTGGAGGAACCACCTCGTCATTGTAACCGAAGCTAAACCAAGCCGGAACAGTGATGCGACGAGCGAAGTTGACCCCATCATAATAACGAGCACCAGCCACACGAGCCTTCTCCACCTCCGTGAGTTTCACTTCCTTTTCAGCCAAGCCAAACTTACCCTCAGCCTTGTAGAAGTAGTGAGGCCAACCGCCTGCAACTCCATGAAGCTCAGCCTCATAGTCACACATGGCATCGTGAATAGCACCAAGGAAAGTGACACGCTTATCGAGGGCTGCCACTGCGAGCGAGAGGAATCCACCTTGTGAAGCACCAGTCACACCGAGGGTTTTGCCATCCCACTCGTCAAGGGAAGCAATCATATCAACACCACGTACAGCACCTGTCACAATACGCTTGTAGGCATTGCGATCCGGGTCGTCCAAGTTGGTGTTCCAATATCCTTGCAAAGCACCATTGGCAAGGTCATCATAAATCTTTTGCTCCATCGTCACGGGTACGCCGTGTACGCCAATTTCCAGCACGATGCACTTGCCTGCAGCAGTATAGTTATCGCCATAGTAAGGGCGAACGCCAGCACCGGGCACACGGAGCAAAGCAGGATATTTGCCTGGCTTCACAGGAATGCTCAAGATACCATACATCTTGGAGCCCCAACGGTTGTTGTTATAGCTGATTTCATATACGTTCACATCCTGTGTGCTACGTTCAGGGAGAAGTCGTTTGGTAGGATTCAATCCGGTCTGACGAGCCTCGCTCAAGGCTTTCTGCCAGAAAGCATCGAAGTCTTTAGGTTCTTGAGCGAAAGGTTTGATTTTCTCCGGAGAGAAGGATGCAGTACAAAGTCCCTCATAGTCTTTACCTCCCACATGAGCAATCACTTTCAAGCGATAGAATCCAGGAGTCTTCATAGCACCGCTCCATTTCATCGTTCCATCCTTTAGGGTGATACTTTTCTTCACGTCTGGATACATCACTGGACCAGCCTCGAAATCTACCTTTACATTGTCGAGCAATGTGCCTGACTTGCGCACATTCACCTCGAAGTTGGCTTTCTCACCCACTTTGTAGTTCCAGTCCTGATGGTCAGGAGTCACGCTCACTACGATGTTGTAGCCTCTTATCTGTGCGCTAACGCTCAAGGAGCCAAGCACACAGAAGAGGATACCTATAATTATTAACCTAAAATCCTTCATTGTTGTTGTTTGTTGTTAAAATGATTGGCAAAGAAATGCCAGGTTAGACATGTTAGTTATCTATCTTTGTTATTCGGTTGCAAAGATAAAGCAAAAATCAGAAATATCTTTGTACTATTTTGCTAATTGCTTATACTTTCTTTGCAAGTTGAAAAAAGTTGTGGATTTTGTCTAGCAAACGATAGAGCCAGAACATGACTCAAGCAGAGAAATCGCCAAAGAGAAGTTATCGTTTTCCTGGTTTCATCCAAACTGATAGCTCATGAATCACACATGAATATCCTTCAACATGGGCAACCTAAACAATCTATGTGAGATTTACGCCCCATCCATCTTGCATATATATAAATAAGAACGGGTACATTTATTATACTCTGCTGCAACACACAAGAGGTATTATAAAAAAATGGCACAACTGATACAATAACAACACTCAGCACATGCCCCAATCTTGAATAATAAGTGTAGCGAAACACCCTATACAACAAAGAAAAGAGTCAAAATTGCACTTTTGCAAAAAAGTATCAGCAATAGGCAAAAGATATGAAATGAAATATGCAAAAATGTAATAACTTTGCAACCGAATACAAAAGCCTAAATAAGAAACTTAAAGAAAATAACATTAACAACAATATAAATAATCACAACAATGAAACAAAGTAGAATAACCTAGAGCTTCTCTCCTCGCTTTCCAAACCCCATCAGAGCAAGGAAGACAACAGAGAATCTTACTTAATCTTGGAACTCTAAAGATGAGTACCAAGAAGTTTTAACCAACTAACAAAAAGAATGTATGAATTCAAAAAGTAGAGAAAAGTTGCTTGCTGGAATAGCTGCCTTGAGTCTCCTCGGCATCTCACCTCAGCAAACTTTCGCAGCCCAGATTACAACCAATCAGGCTGTTCAACAAACCAAGAAAATCACTGGTACCGTCACTGATGCCATGGGGCCTATCATCGGTGCCACAGTAAAAGTAAAAGGTACGAGCAATGCTACCGTTACCGACATGGACGGTAACTATTCTATCAATGTGTCTGCTGGTCAGACGATAGAAATTTCTTACGTAGGCTATGTCACCAAGACCTTTAAGGTGGGGGGGCAAAACAAGTACGACATTACATTGGCAGAGGACAACAACAGCCTTGACGAAGTGGTTGTTGTCGGTTATGGTACCATGAAGAAGAGCGACATCTCTGGTGCCTCCGTTTCAATGGGTGAAGACAAAATCAAAGGTTCTATTATTACTAACCTCGACCAGAGTTTCCAAGGTCGTGTTGCAGGTGTGACATCAGTTGCGACTTCAGGTGCCCCAGGTTCTTCTACTTCAATTCGTGTTCGTGGCCAAGCAACAATCAATGCTGGTGCCGAACCACTTTACGTCATTGATGGCGTTATCTTCCAAGGAGGAGGTTCAAGTGGTAGTAACCTCGGTTTAGGTGATGCCTTAGGAAATGGTTCTGTATCTACAGTTTCTCCTATGTCAACTATCAACCCTGCCGACATCGTAAGCATGGAAATCTTAAAAGATGCCTCTGCCACTGCCATTTATGGTGCACAGGGTGCAAACGGTGTCGTTCTCATCACTACTAAGAGAGGTAAAACTGGAGAGGCAAAATTTACATACGATGGTATGGTGGCATGGCAACACCAAGGTAAACGTATTGACATTCTCAACCTACGTGAGTTCTCTGAATACTACAACGACTTTGTGACGAATGGATGGATCAGACAAGACCAAGCTCGTACTGATTTCTCCGATCCTTCTATTCTTGGCAGAGGTACTAACTGGCAAGACGCAGTATTCCGCACTGCTTTCCAACATCAACATCAAGTTGCTGCACAAGGTGGTACAGACAAGGTTAAATATTACGTGAGTGGTGGTATGATGGACCAAGATGGTACTATCATCGGCTCTAATTTTAAACGTATGAACGTCCGCACCAACTTAGATGCTCAGCTCAAGAGCTGGTTGAAACTTGGCTTAAATGCAACTTATACTCATACCAAAGAAAGACTTTTGCACGCTGACGGTATAGAAGGTGTTATCACTTATGCTTTGACAACACCTCCAGACATTTCTATCTATGACGTAGATGGAAACTACACTTCTGTTGTACGTAATGGTTGGACATCTCCAAACCCTATCGCATTAGCCCTAAGCAAGGATATCGGTATGAAACGTAACAAGTTGACAGGAAATATCTTTGCAGACATTACACCTATCAAGAATTTGGTATGGCATGCAGAATTAGGTTACGACTTGTCATGGAGTGATGCCGAAGTATTTACACCAACCATCAAACTAGGAAACTGGACACAAGACACCAACAGCTCAAGTTGGCAGAAGAACAATAGCAAATACTGGCAGTTGAAGAACTATCTTACATATAATGGCAAGATTGGCAAGCACTCATTCACAGCCATGGTGGGTCAAGAAGCATGGAAAAGCGATTGGGATTATACAAATCAGTCTGGCACCAAGTTACCAAACAATAGTATTCATCTGCCATCTTTAGGTTCCAACACCCCTTCCATCAAGTCTGGTTTTGGTGTAACGACCATGTCTTCATTCTTCACTCGTGAGACATACAATTACGATGATCGCTATTTGGCAACCTATACGTTCCGTCGTGATGGTAGCTCCAACTTCGGTCCTAAGAATCGCTGGGCTTCTTTCCATTCATTTGCTGCAAGTTGGCGATTCAGCAATGAGAAATTCATGCAGTTTGCTAACAAATGGTTGAGCAATGGAAAAATTCGTATAGGATGGGGACAGACAGGTAATGCCAATATCGGTCCATACAAATGGGGTACTACCGTTACCAAGTTCCTCGTTGGTCAGACTAGCGTTGCTTATCGTCCTACCAACATTCCTAACACCTCCATTAAATGGGAGACTCAGGAACAAACCAATATCGGTCTTGACCTTGGATTCTTCAATGACAAGTTGAACATAACACTCGATTGGTACAACAAGAAGTCAAATGATATGTTGATGCCATTGCAGTTGCCATCATATATGGGTACTCAGGGAAATCCTGCTTCTAGACTGAATGCGCCTTGGGGTAACTTTGGAAAGATTGAGAACAAGGGTCTTGAATTGACAATCAATGCACACCCTATTTCTACCAAGAATTTCTCTTGGGATTCTGAGTTCAACATTTCTTGGAACAAGAACAAATTAGTGGGACTTAGCGGCACAACCAATGCCAACATCATCGGCTATGGTCAATGGAACGATGTAGTTTGCGTTAGTAATATCGGTAAGCCTCTCTATCAATTCTGGGGCTATGTTACAGATGGCGTTTACAAAGACTACGAAGATATCAAGAACTCACCAAAGCCTGCCACTTATAAGGAAGGAGCACTTAGCAAGGGTACTACTGTTTGGCCAGGCGACCTCAAATTCAAAGACATCTCAGGTCCTGACGGCAAACCAGATGGTGTTATCGATGATCACGACAAGACATACATTGGCAATCCACAACCAAAATATACGTTTGGTTGGACCAACACCTTCCGCTATAAGGACTTTGATTTGACATTGTTCGTCAGTGGTTCTGTTGGCAACAAGGTAATGAACTACCTCAATATCAGCATGAGCCGTATGAACAATGCGTGGGTAAACCAAAGTGCTTCGGTAAAGAACCACGCACAGTTGGCGCCAATCGATCCTAACAAGGATTATAGCATGGGCTACAAGGGCAACAATGTTAACCTCGTATATAATTGGTATGATGACGTAGATAACGTACGAGTCGTAAACCCATTGACCAACATTCCACGTTTGGCTATTGGTGACCCTGCTGGCAACTCAACAGTTATCAGCGATAGATACGTAGAGGATGGCTCATACTTGAGAATGAAGAACATCACTTTAGGTTATACATTACCTAAGAAGTATGTACGTTTCCTTCATATCGAGAGCTTGAGAGTCTATGCCAACATCCAGAATCTCTTCACCATCACAGGCTACAAGGGCTACGATCCTGAAGTTGGAGCAAGCACATCAGACGCAAATGGTTATAGCTTTGGTGTAGATAATGGACGTTATCCATCACCAACCGTTTACTCTTTCGGTCTCAACCTTGCATTCTAAACAATTAAAGAAAGAATCATTATGAAAAAATATAATAATTTCAAAGCAGCAACTTGCGCTGTTCTCCTCGGAATGAGCTTGTCTTCTTGCGGCGACTTTTTGGATCAGCCAGACAACTCAAACTACAATGCAGATACATTCTACAGTGGAGACAACGAGTGTTATCAAGGAGCAAATGCACTCTATAGTATGCCATGGTACGACTTCCAGCGTGGCTTCTTTAAAGTAGGAGAAGTGATGTCAGGAAACTACTATTGGTATGGTAGTGACGAAACGCAGTACTGGAATTGCAACGTATCAGCCAACAATGCCAACCTTAAAGATATGTCATATTCTCTTTGGACTGTCAATGCATATGCCAATACCATCTATGACAAATTGAAAGGTGCGAAGGGCGCAAGCGAGAGCGTAAGAAACGCTTGTATGGGAGAATGCCTTACGTGGAAAGCCATGGCATACTTCTACTTGGTTCGTACATTTGGTGCAGTGCCTATCATCCACAACAACACAGACATCATCGGTGCTGGCACATACAACGACCAGTACAAGGCAAACATTGAGGATGTATATGACTACATTGTCATGACACTCAAAAAAGCAATCGAACTTTTGCCTGAGAGAGATGCTACAGGTTTAGGAAGAATCGATAAATACAGCGCAGAAGGATTACTTGCAAAGGTATATCTCACCAAAGCTGGTTTTGATCCCAATAGCACAACATACGAAAGAGGCAGTAGCTCTTACATCAAGACTACAAAACATGAGCGCAACCAGGAAGACTTGGACAATGCAGCTAAATATGCAAAAGATGTCATAGACAACAGTGGACGTCAGCTAGAAAGTGCCAGCAACTACCCAGCTATGTTCTATAGCGCATACAAAGGTCCAGAGTCTTTGATAGCTTGGCATTGGAGAGCTACACGTGAACCTTGGACAAGCCAGAACACTTTGCAGAGCGACTTAGCCATTTCAGGTTTCGACGAAACTGGTAACACATGGGGAGGATGGGCAGGACCATCCGTTGACTTAATAGAAGCTTTTGGTGAAGACCCAACAAGCCAAACCCGCAATAACACTGACATCAGACGTAAAGCAACTATGATGATGGCTGGTGATGTTTATGATTACTTCTATACAGACTGTGGTGGATTCGACTTCCTTAAACACGTATATAAAGGATACGAGAATCACCAAGGTAATGGTGAGTTGCAGACTCCAACTGGAGCCAACTGCGCTAAGCACCTAGTAGGTGATGCAGCCGACCACCAAAAGCACATTAACTGTGCATTCGACATCATGGCATACGGCAACTACACACAATTGTTACGACTTGCTGACGTATATTTGATTTATGCAGAAGCAAAGATTGGTAACAGCGGTTCTACAACAGATGCGTCAGCAATCGACGCCTTCTTCAAGGTTCGCAATCGTGCCATTATGACTTACGAGCGCCCATCATCTATTACTTGGGAAGATGTATGGAAAGAGC
>FR893268.1:20757-65488 GCA_000436035.1 Prevotella sp. CAG:732
GAGCGTCGTCTTGAATTGGCATTGGAGGGTGATCGTTGGTATGACTTCGTACGTAGATATTACTACGATCCAGATGCTACAATAGCAGAGTTGAATGCTCAAAAGCGTAACGAATACTATGGCTTGAACGATTTGTACGAAACATGGTATAACAAAGGTGCCAAGAATGGTCCATGGAATGTAACAAGTGATGTTCGCTACAATGACGACCCTGGCAAACACCAGAATGTTCAGCAGAGCAGTTTCACTATTCCATTCCCTACAGAGGATGCTACACAGAACCCTCATTTGCTTGAGGCTCCACAGCACATAGACATTTCACAGTTCGCTTATTAAGTAGAATCTCCAAAAAAGAATCATTATGAAATTAAACAATAAAGTTCTAAGCTTCATTCTTCTGGGTGCAACAATGATGGGCAGTGCCAGCTTGACCAGTTGCGTTGATGAACCAGACAAATATGAAGTTGCAGGAGGTAGCCCTTCTATTGACTACATCCGTCTTAGCGATGTCACCAAGAAAGACTCCATGTTAACTGGAGCTTACATGGGTACTAACATCTGTTTGGTGGGTAACAACCTCAGAAGTATCAAGAAGATTTTCTTCAACGACCAAGAGGCTATACTGAACACAAGTTTCATAACAGACCACACCTTGCTTGTTGATGTACCAACGACACTGACAGACAATCCAACCAACAAGATTTACATGTACAACAGCAAGAACGAATGTACAGAATATGATTTCAAGACACTCGTGCCAAATCCTGTTGTATCATCTTTGAACAATGAGTTTGCAAAAGATGGTGAAACTGTTACTTTAAAAGGTGACTACTTGTTGGATTACGAGAATGCACATCTCAAGATTAGCTTCCCTGGTAATGTGGACGTAACCGACTTCAAGAGCATTTCAAAAACAGAAGTAACATTCGTCGTTCCAGAAGGAGCACAGAAAGGCTTTGTCACTGTAGAGAGTATGTATGGCAAGAGCAAGTCGCAATTCTATTTCCGTGACGATCGCAACATTCTCTTTGATTGGGACGATGATGGTGACGAAGCATTGGCATCAGGTCACGGTTGGCGTAATGGTCACCCAAGAAATGACATTGAAGGTGTAACACCTTTGGACGGCAACTACTTGTACTTAGGTGGTTCTGATGTCAACTTCGACTCTTGGGCAGAAGATGACTATTCTTTCGACTATTGGCCAGAACCTAGTGCAGGTTATCCAGAGTTGAACACATTGATGAAGTGGAAAAATCTAGACAATATGCAAGTGAAGTTCGAAGTCAATGTTCCTAATGAATGGAAAGGCTTGTCTCTACAAGTTTACTTAACAGGCAATGATCAGGTGACATACGCAACAGCGACAAATAACTACCTTGCTGACGACACCTTCCCTCGTGCTCTTTGGACACCTTGGTATGGAACAGAAAAATCTACATTCACAACTTCTGGATGGCAGACAGTATCTATTCCTTTGAAAGATTTCAAGTATGACAGATATGGAAATTCTTTGAGCAATAGTCTCAAGTTTGAGAACCTTACTGGTATGACTATGTTCCTCTACACAGGACCATACAAGACCGAGTCTGAGACATGCTCTCCTACTATCTGTATTGACAATATCCGAATTTGTCCAATAAATGAATAAAACAAATGTGCTGGCAGTTTTTTTTACTGCCAGCATATCAAAAACTTTTAAAAGTCGATCATTATGAAAAGACAAAATAAAAAATTCTTCTGGTTTGTACTGATGTTAATATGCAGTACTTTCATGTTTACGTCTTGTGACAGAGACGACTTGAACACCGACCAGTATGGCAACCAGATTTCATTGTTGTCTTATGGCCCAAACCCAGTAGTACGTGGTGGAGTCTTGACCTTTAAAGGAAGCAACCTAGATCAAATTACAGAGATAGACCTTCCTGGCGCAGACCCAATTACCAGCATAAATATTGTCACTTCTGGTACAAAGTCAGAAATCAACATCGAAGTACCTGCCGAGAAATGTGAAACAGGTATCATCACATTGAAGACCGCCAAGAATGGTGAAATTCAAACTTTGACACCTATCACCTACATCGAGGACTTAAAGTTCACAGGCTTCTATATAGGAGAAGACAAAGAGAACAAAGTAGGTAAAGTAGGCGATATTCTCACTATAGAAGGTGACTACCTCAACAATATTACATCTGTTATATTTAATAACGGAACAACAGTAGATGCAGAAGATTTTACCGCCCATACACGTTATCTGATTTCATTAGCGATCCCTGCTGAAGCTAACAATGGTAGATTCCAAATCAGCGATGGTGATAACTATATGTACTCAGAAGGTGAGATTACAATTAATGGACCAGAAATCGATCCAGAAAATGCAATCGCCAAGACTTTGATTAAAGCTGGAGAAATCGAGACTTTGAAGGGAACTGCACTTGACTTGATTGCAAGTATCGAACTCAATGGTGCAACAATTGAGGCTAAAGATTTCAAGTCACAGTCTGCAACAGAAATCACATTCGAACTTCCTGCTACAGCAACAGATGGCGAAGTTAAGGCTATCGCTAAGAATGGTACATCTATTAGCTTCGGTAAAATTGAGACAGTCGTACCTACCAATTTAGTTGCTACCCCATCACCTATCAAAAATGGTGCAGAACTTACTATTACAGGTAAGGATATGGACTTGATCACAGGCATCGCGTTCCCTAACGCAGCTAAGTCTGAACTGAGCAAGGTAGAAGCAGACAAGGTAACTACTATCGTACCTGAAGACGCACAGGAAGGTAACATTACTTTGAGCTTGGCAAATGGCAAGACTGTTACCGTAGCTTACACTTTGGTCAAACCAACTGTTACAGCCTGCAACCCTACTGCTATTACTGCTGGCGAAAGAACCATCATCAAAGGTACTAACCTCGACCTCGTACAAAGCGTAACATTCCCAGGCGACGTTGAGATGACTGTAAACGAATTCCCAGGTCATACTGCGACAATGATAGCAGTTACAGTTCCTACAGCTTGTGCTGGCAGTGGCTTCAAGTTGAACTTGAAGAATGGAACAACTGTTGAAATCAAGGACGCATTGACAATCAAGGCTGCTACAACACCTGCTATTGCATCAGTTACTCCTGGTGAAGCTGTTGCTGGAGAAAAAATAACCTTAACAGGTAAGAACTTCCAGAACATCCAGAGTCTCTACATCGGCTCATATAAGGTAACTCGTTATACTTCTCGCACTAACACAGAGATTATCTGTCTAGTACCAGCCAATGCCGCTAAGGGAACATACAAGATTGTTATGGAAGACCTTGATGGCAACAAGATTGAAGGCGTTGACTTCAAGATTGTTCCTGCAGAGAAAGACATAGCTGACTTTGCCAAAAATGAAGCTGGCACAGCCATTACCTATCCATTTGTGTTCAGTTGGGGCGATAATACAGGTAAACTCCGTCTCAACAAAGCAGATCTTATTAAACTTGGCGTAAAGAAGGGTTCTAAGTTGATAGTTTATAAGGATGCAAGTGTTACAGGACAAGTTCAAATCAATGACGCAAACTGGTCTGGCCTTTATACAATCGCAGACTGGAACGGAACAGAAACTCAGATTGTACAAGAATTTGATGACAAAATGATGAATGCCATCAACAATGTTTCTGACGGTTGGAGCGACACTGCATTCATTATCCAAGGTGACTTAGGGAAAGCAAACAAGATTGTTATCCTCCCATAAGTGATATTTAACTAAAAAAAGTCACTTATGTGAAATATATTCAGTAAATTTGTGGCGTAGTTATATCAACTGCGCCACATTTTTAATTTAACGACCAACATTACAAGACATGAAGAAAATAGCATTATCCTTATGGGTGGCACTCTGCTGCATGACAGCACATGCCGCTGACGGAAAGTCGCTGTTTGTATCCTTCAATGATGGAAGCAAAATAGAGTTTGCACTCTCCACACTTCCAGAGGTTACTTTCGGCGATGACAAGATGACGGTGAAAACCACAAGTACAACCGCTAGCTACGAACTATGGAAAGTGAGCACATTCACTTACGGCACAACCACCGACATCAAGCAAGTTAGCCAAGATATCCACTTCGCTTGGGAAGGTGACAGAATCATCGTGGACGGCAAAGCCAACAAGGTGAGCATATACTCTTTGGATGGCAAAGCTGTATCCATCTCCCCTATCATCAACAACGACAAGACCATCATCAGCCTAGAAGGTCTTACCAAGGGGGTATATATTATCAAGATTAACAACAAATCCATTAAAATCGCAAGACAATGAAAAGAATATTACTCTCACTCATGGCAGTAATGCTCTCATTCACTGCCTTTGCACAAACAGATGGAGACAAAATTACCATCAATAATACTGAAGGTAAACATGCAGAGTGGAACCTCACTGGAGAATCAAACTGCATCTCCTCTATGAAACATACGAACAACAATGAACTAGAAATCTACCTAAAAGGTATGGAGGATTGGGGTTCTGCAGAAACCTACGATGTCAACAAAATCAACAACATCGTATTCTCCATCTATCATGAGAGCGATGTTAGCGATGTAACACTGGCAGATGCAGCAGCTACAGAGAAGACCAAGAGACTCTATAAGTATCTCCAACTCAACTATGGTACCAAGACGATTTCTTCTGTTATCGCCAATGTGAACTGGAAC
Source organism: Prevotella sp. CAG:732 (assembly GCA_000436035.1). GTDB lineage: Bacteria > Bacteroidota > Bacteroidia > Bacteroidales > Bacteroidaceae > Prevotella. The sequence goes on from FR893268.1 coordinate 25,448, forward strand.
CACGAAGAGGCTGATAAAATTTACACAGCTACAGGTAAATATCCAGCCATGAACTGCTATGACTTCATCCATATCTATGTGCCTAACCAGAGCCGCAATGGATGGATCAATTATAACAACATCACACCAGTAACTGAGTGGGCAGACGCTGGCGGTTTGGTTTCATTGATGTGGCACTTCAATGTACCTAAATCAGAAAGCACAACTCCTAGCCAAGATGGTAGCGGCGTAACTTGTACCCCACGTGAAACTACCTTCAAAGCCTCCAACGTCTTCACATCTGGCTCTTGGGAAAACAAATGGTTCTATCAGGAGATGGACAAGGTGGTGGAAGTTCTGCAGAAGTTGCAGGACGCAGGCGTTGTTGCCGTTTGGCGTCCATTCCACGAGGCAGCCGGCAATGCCTGTCTGAAATCAGGTGCCAGCTGGGGCAAATCCTGGTTCTGGTGGGGATATGATGGTGCCGAGACCTACAAGAAGCTTTGGCAGACCATGTTTAATTACTTCCAGAACAAGGGAATCCACAACCTGATATGGGCTTGGACCACACAGAATTACAATGGCGATGCCAATACCTATGACAATGATGCCGACTGGTATCCTGGCGACAAGTACGTAGACATCATCGGTCGCGACCTCTACGGTTATGATGCTGCCAAGCAGGCTCAGGAGTTCAAGGAGATTCAGGCACGCTATCCTGGTAAACTCATCGCTCTGGCTGAGTGCGGAACTGATGCCAACAACAATACAGCTACCGCAGGTATTGACGAAGCATGGAACGCCGGTGCAAAATGGAGTTTCTTCATGCCTTGGTATGGAAGCAACATGCCATCCAACGACTGGTGGAAGGCAGCATTGAGCAGCAAGAACGTGATTACCCGCGACCAGGTAAACCTGAACGCAAACTATGTAGAGGAAAGCGCAGTAGATGCTGTGAAGAACATGGGCATCGGTACCAATTTCGGCAACTGCACAGATGTGGTTGCCATGTGGATGAACATGAACAGCAACTCGGTTACTGATTTCGAGAAAGAATGGGGACAGGAGCCAACGACCAAACCGATGGTAGATTTCCTGAAGAAGAACGGCTTTAATTCCGTCCGCATCCCAGTCACTTGGTTCCAGCACATGAAAGAAGACGGCACAGTAGATACTGCTTGGATGGACAGAGTACAGGAAATTGTAGATTATGTCATCGACAATGGCATGTATTGCATCCTTAATGTTCACCACGATACAGGAGCAGACGATAATAAAGTAACCCATTGGATCAAGGCTGATTTGGACAATTACAATGCCAACAAGACTAAGTTCGAGAACCTTTGGACACAGATTGCCAATCGTTTCAAGAACTACGACCAACACTTGGTATTCGAGGGTTACAACGAGATGCTCGATGCAGACAACACTTGGAATGCACCAAAGAATACCAATAGCTACAAGGGATTGAATGGTTATGCACAGAGTTTCGTAAATGCCGTTCGTGCTACTGGTGGCAACAACGAGACTCGTAATCTCATCGTTAATACATACGCCGCTTCAAATGGTGATGAAGTTTTAAACAATCTCACCATCCCTACCGACAAGGTAAGCGGTCACATTGCAGTAGAGGTTCACACCTACGCACCATGGGATTGGTTCGCTACTAAGGGAGCATGGGATAGTTCTTGCAGCAATGAAATCAAGAGCATGTTCACTCGCTTGAACAACAAGTTCATCAGCAAGGGCATTCCTTGCATCATCGGTGAATATGGTACACACGGAAGCAAGAGTGTCAGCAAGAACAGCACAGATTCTCAGAAGAAAGCTGCTGCCGACCAAGCTGCCGACATCGTAAAGCAGGCAAAGGCATACGGCGTTGCCACTTTCTATTGGATGAGCATCTTCGAGGGAACTGACCGCACCGTTCCTCAGTGGACACTCCCTACTGTAGTAGAGGCAATGCAGAATGCTTACAATGAGTAAAGCCAGAACCTAACAAAGTAGAAGAAAAGAACAACAAAGATGAATCGTATCAATAAGTTTTTATTATTCTGTTTCATCGGCATCGCAGTCGCCACATGTGCAACATCATGTGGCGACAAGAAAAAGAAATCATACGATGAAATAGCGATGAGCGGTCTGACCACTCGCACAGAGAACCTACAAACCAATGTCAAGGCATACGCCAACAAGGGTACACTCATCGGACAGATGTATGGTACGCTGACCGGAATCGGTTGGAACAGATGGCAATGCGACAGCGACAGATGCGACATGCAAGCCATTTGTGGTTTCCGTCCTGCCGTCAATGGGTACGAATTGGCAGGAATAGAGAATGGAAAGAGTAGTAACATAGATGGCATACCCTTTAAGAGTATCAAGGAAGATGTACTCAAAAACTTCCGCAAAGGTGGGTTGCTCATCATGAACTGGACTGCACCCAACTACAATGGCAATGAAGACATACTAGAGGTATATGCCAAGAAAGTAGCCAACTTCCTAGGTAGCCTCCAAGATGACTACGGCATTAAGGCTCCTGTAGTACTCAACCTCTTCCCTATCGATGGGAAATCATGGTATTGTCAACTGAGCAAAGATGATTACATCGACCTTTACAAGAAGATGCAAGATTTGCTAGATGATGAGGATGTAAGCAATGTGATATATGGTTATTCTGAGGCATATCAACCAGGCAAGAACTTGATGGATCGCTATCCAGACCACAACATTGATGTCATCAACGTAACTTACCTTCAGTCTCGCACTTCCATCAATCTCCCTCTTTACGACAAGAGCATCAAGGACATCATCAATCAAGCCTTGCCGTTCGCACAAGAGCACAACACTGCGTTTGGTTTGACCACTGGTGTTGAGTCGATTGGCGACTCTAGTGTATTCGCCAGCACCTTGCTACCAGAATTAAAACAGCATCATATTGCTTACTTGATGTTTGGCAAGAACCAAGGTGAACCGATTGATGGCCATTATTTCGTTCCATACCCAGGCGTAGAAAATCAGAAGATTCATGGATTCATGAAGTTGGTCAACGATGAAGTCAGTATCTTCCTAGAGAAGTTGAATGGCTTGTATCTGAAACATTAAAATCACAAATGATTCATGTGATACAATAAGCGACAACATTTCGCATAAAACATAAAAAGTCCCATCAAGAACCAAGCCTTGATGGGACTAACTTTTTAATATCTATTCCGAGAAACGTAAATGAGTGTATTACTGCACATATTTCTTTCCATTCTTAATCACAACCCCCTTGTAAGAGGCATCTACCTGCTGACCTGCGAGGTTGTAAATCTTAGCATCCTGTGTAGCTGGAGTAACTGTGGCATTGGAAATACCAGTTGGAGTAGAAGTTTTCAAAATTGAAATCTTCTGAACAAAGATTCCATGACCTGCCAAACATACACCACCTTGCTCTTTCAAGACTGCCAAGTCAGCTTCGGTTAGAACGACAACAAGAACGCCAGAACCATTCAAATTATAAATAGCATTTCCATTTTTAACTTGATCAGCCGTTTCTAATGTGGAAGGAAGAATCGTCCACCAAGCACCCATTACTTGAACCTGAGAATATCCCTCTTCTGGGTCTTTTTTATATTCTATACGAAGAGTATTCCCTGGAACCAAAAGAGTCTTGGCAACATCTGTGAGAGAAGCCTTTACGATATCAACAGTTCCTTTGTCAGGATCACCATTCCATCCTAAAGAAACGGTAGAAGGTGTATCAAAGAATACAGCTTCCTCTGGTGCAGGTGCTGCATTTTGGAAATAAGCAGACTTAAATGTAACCGTCTTAGGAGCATCTGCTGAAGCATCAGAACCTGTGTATTGCAAATAAATCTGTTTTACACTATGCTTGTGATCTGCGTCAAGCGACAAGACGATTTTATCTCCATCACCTTGTTGAGTTGTTGTATAAGTATTTTCTTTACCCCCATCAAGATAAGTATCATTATACTCCAACGCAATCTGAATCTTAAGTTTGTCTGGATTATCAAGTTCTAAGACAAACTCATCATAAGCAGAAAAATCCACCCCATTAACACCAGTCCACCAACCTGGGCGGTAATCCCACTGCTTGTAGAAAGTGATGACCTTTGTTGCAGGGTCGAAAAACACCTGATTAGCTTTTGCGTCCTTGGTATTATTATTAGGTTCACCAATGTCCAAAGTAACGGCATTAGCACACATGGCGAACAATACGCCAAACACTAGAGTAAATAACTTCTTCATAAGCTTTTAAATTTAATTAGGTTTATAATATATTAAGTTGTTGTTCTTTTACTTATCCGACGGCAAAGATAGTAAATATCCGGTATTCTCTACCGCATATCTCGTTAAATAATGACGCATAAAATGTTATATCTAGACAAAAACTAACAAAAAGAGCTTGCATTGAAACGATACAAGCTCTTTTTATCTGTTTTCAGTGTTTATTTTCCTATCTTATTCATTCTATCTACCTGACTCTTCACTACCTGCAAGGTGGAATGGTCGGAAGAGAAAACGGAGTTCAAGCCTTGTGCCTCTTGAGCTGGGTCGCCGGTGTAGTCATCACCCACCTGCCATTGCTCATGTTTTGGATTGGCGAAGCCGCCCCATCCCCAGAAGTTGCAACCAGCAAAGTAACCGCCCGTCTCGGCATTGTCACCCACCAAGCTGAACACATATTTATAATAGCCATCACGACCCTCGGTAGTAGAGGATGGAGAGAAGGAGAATCCATCACGAGGATAACCGAACTCCTCCATCACCAATGGTTTCTTGATGCGAGCGCATACCTGCAAGTGATTGTCAATATATTCCTTGGTATTCTTGCAAGCCACGCCTAAGTCCTCAATGAGATGGTCGGGACGAGCCCAACTCCAGTTGTATGGCCAAAGATGAATATTGCAATAGTCGATGTTCTTGTCGGCACAAATGCGCTCATAGCATTGGATGTCGTTCTCACATCCCCAACTGCCCTCGCTACCGATGCTGATGAGGTGATTTTTGTCGAGCGAGCGAATCAACTTGCTTGCCTCAGCGAGCCATTTCTCAAAGGCAGGAAGTGCCTCCTTGCTGAAAGCACGAGGCTCGTTACCTATCTGCCAAGACATGATGGCAGGGTCATCCTTGTACTTTTTCTTCGTATAACGATTGGTTCTGGTAAGGATAAATCTCACATAGTTGTAGAACAACTCGTGCGCCTTTTGACAAGAAGCATACTGAGATACGAAATTCATGAAGGCAGGATAACCATCCTCATTAGGACGAGGAGCCTTGCCCATACCAGCGTGCTCTAGATAGAAGCCATAGCCACCACTCCATTCCCAGGAATTGTTGAGGTAGAGCACAGCCACCATCTTTCTCTTACCCATCTCCATCAAGAGATAGTCGAGACCAGCGAGGATGGTATCATTATATACGCCAGGAGCTTCCTGAAGCGTTGGTTCTACCTTGGTCTTCACGCCTCGCTTGCCATCAGAGCCCACAAGGATGCGTAGGTTGTCGATACCCATTTCCTTCATCTTGTCGAGTTCCTTGCAGAGTCGATCTCGGTTGCCGCCCTGTCCTTCGGAACCTAGGATAGCACCATACCAGAAGTTAGTGCCGACATAATAATAAGGTTTGCCATCACGTACGAAATGACCGTCTTTCACCTGCACGAAGTTTGACTTCGCCAAGAGATTGCAAGTTGCCAAAGCCATCATCAGTAAAACAAATATTTTCTTCATTTGTAGTTGTTTAATTAGACAAATAGATTTTGAGGGCAAAGTTACGTAAAAAAGCCTAGAAAGCCTCATACTTTTTTGCCGATTATCTATATTATTCGGTAAAAAGAGAAAAAAGTTTGTTCCAAAGATGAGGGATGGATTTGCAAGTGAGAGACATATTAAGAAGCCACTTGTGGCGGTAAATGAACTTTCACCATCGGTAAAAGACGATTCGTCATCGGTAAAATCAAAGAATGTGGCGGCAAAAGACGACTCGCCATCGGTAAACAGAATTACCAAAAAAGACAGAAAGGAACAAATCTTAGAAGTATGTTCTTCAGGAAAATCTTTCACTCCGCTTGAAATCAGCAAATATATGAAGGCAAGTCCAATAACAATACGAGAATATCTTAGAGAACTTGTAAAAGAAGGAAAACTCGGCTTTACAGGTACATTCAGAAACAGAAGCTATCATATTATCAACAAGGACTAAAAAACAAAGGCGCACATCTCGCAGAACTACGAGCATGTGCGCCTTTTCTTTCACATCAAAAACTATGTTACTAAAATTAACGATTAAAATATTTTTTACCATTAATTATAACAATTCCTTTTGTAGTTGGAGCAACCAACTGCCCTTGAAGATTATAAGCTTTTACGGGCATAATAGTAGCTTCACTTTTGACAAAATCAATACCTGTAGCTATCGTCCACCTTCCACTACTGGCACCTTCCGTAATACCTTCCATTGCTGGAGTACAGAACACAGAACGACTACCACGATTTATCACAGTCATAACACCAGTAGTACCACTTTGGTTAGCCACATTTATATCCCATACCATTGGAACCATTCCACAATTAATTGCATTTTGAACGACTAACTTGTTAAACAATTTGATACTAGCATCATGCTTTTTCTGAGCAGCAATATTGCCAATGGAACGCCAATTTGCACCAAACTCACCTAGGAGAACCGGAATACCCTTGTCAGCAAACTTAGCCTTCATCTTATTAAACTGAGCTGAGAGATCAGACTCTTCTCCCCATGTTGAGTTATAATTCTTATAAGAACCACTGGGGACATGATTGGCTGCGCCCCAAAAATAATAAGGTTTACCATTTTCCCACACACCAGTAAACTGAGAAGGGCTATAATAATGAACTTCAACCATCAATCTATTAGCAACTGCATCTGTTGGCATTGCAGAGAAATAGTTTACAGTCTTGTCAATGTCTGTACTAGGACCTTGAACGATAAGCGTTCTTGTCTCATTATTTCCACCAGTCGCACGTACGGCATCCACAAAAGTTTGTTCGTATTTCAACAAAGCATCTGTTTGCTTCTGATTGCTAACATCTGGTTCGTTAAGACCAGCAAACAAAAGATGCTCATCATAGTCCTTAAACTCGTTAGCTATTTGCGTCCAAATCAATTTCATTGTGGCTGAGTTTTTTGTTATTGCCGCATCAGAGATATCACCAAAACTTCTTTCAACCCAACCACCATCGTAATGGTCATTCAAGACGACATAGAGACCATCAGAAATACAATAATCCACAATTTCCTTGACACGAGCCATCCAAGCGGCATCAATAGTACAAGCAGAAGCATCAGAAATATGTCCACAAACCCAATTACAAGGGATACGAACAGACTTAAAACCCTTAGACTTCACAAAATCGATAATAGCCTGAGTAGTTTTTATACTTTGCCAAGAAGTCTCACCTGAAAGACCAACATTATTAGAGAAATTAGTTCCATTATTGTTTGCTTCCATAGTATTGCCCAGATTCCATCCTGGATACATTTTACTGGCAACCTCTGAAGCTGTTGGCAACTGAGCAAAACATGCAGAAGACACCAACATCAAACTACCTAAAAGTAAATGTTTTAATCTCATAAAAACTTATTTTAAAATTACGTTTTACATATCAACTGTCAAATTAGATGTATCTACACGACCTTTCTTTTGCCCATAGGTTGTCTTAGAAAAACGAGTAGAACCTTTCAAAGCAATATACTGAACACTATCTGCTTTCATTGTAAAGTCAATCGATTTCAAATCTAATTTAGCCATTAGCATTTTATGGAATGTGACATTTATATCAGCAACAGCCAAACAAGCATTTCCACGAAAGACATTACATTTTTGAACATCCAAAATAAATCTCTTGCTCCTCAAAGTATCACCACTCAAATTTGCCTCACCGCAATCTTTCACGACATACTTTTCAAGCGTTGGAGTATAAATACGAACAGATTGTATAGAAGATTCTGTTGACTTATCTATTGGAGAGACATGAAGAAGACCATTTTTAATGCAAATACGAGGATCACCATTTTCGACATGTACCCCATCAATCATTACAGAAGTGGAATCACGAATGAAAACAACAACTTTCGTCACACCAGACACGTCAATACTATGAAAAGGTTCAATTCCTTGCCAAGTACCTTCAACTGAAGTGTCGGAACGATCATCACTCTTCCCATTTTGCTTTTTATTTCCATAATGACAAGCCATCAATAACGGCAACATCAAGACGAGAATCAAGAGTTTTTTTATCATTGTAACAGAGATTAGCGGAAGCCATGCCATTAAGGACATGACCTCCGCAGAATTATATTAAATTATTCTACTCGAATGCAAGCTATTCGTACCTTAACTTTGTCAGCGCCAACAGCTTCACCAAGTTTCAAAATATCAATAGCACAAACTCCAAAGCCACTACCTGAACCTGCAAGACTAATAGTATATGTACCATCACCCTTGATGATGCAAGAACCATTGCCATTTTCATTGTAGCCAAAATTTGAAGTAGCCCAACCACTATCAGCAAAAGTCAGATATGCTTGATATTCTTTATCATCTGTACCTTCAACCGAGAAGGTCACACCGATACGTTTCGAGAACACTACCTTGCTAATATCTACACCGCAATGGTCTTGGTCGCCAGTATTGGATCCATCCCACTGATTATAGATGTCAGCACGCACATTACCATTTTCTTCGATATCACCAACAACTAATTTAGCATTGTCAAATGGAAGTTTAGTTCCCCAATCATCCATGACACACTTAACAATCTTCACATTCAGATTATCAGCACCAGCCAGTTTAGACAATCCAACGAAATCAAGCGCGAACACACCAAGTCCACTTCCTTGTCCCTTGAGCGTCATTGTATAAGTGCCATCGCCATTGATTTTACAAGAACCATTTCCATCAGCATTGTAACTCCAATTCTGAGTTGCCCAACCACCATCAGCAAATGTCATGAAAGCCTCACAAGAGTTACCGCCCGTACCAGTAATACTGAATGTAACGGAAATAGACTCATTAAACTTAACCTCTGATGGAATAAGAACTGAAGTTTCATCAGTTCCTGTATTTGAGCCATCCCATTGGTTATAAATATCAAAGCGATAATCACCATTATTTTGGATATCACCCTGAACACCATTATAGTTACGGATTGTGATACCCTCCTCTACAGGTTCTTCCTCACGTACAGAACGGATAGCCAAACCCAAATTACGAGCAGAGATACCTACTGAACTGCCAAGAGAATTTAAAACCAAAGATTTAGCAAAGCCCTCATCAATAGTACTTACAGTTCCACTCCAATAATAGCCAACAGCAGCTTCAGTTGTGACATCACCACTACGATAACCTGTCAAAGGCAAGAAAATAGAATTGCCATTCTTAGCTGTGAATTTAACGCCAGAGACACCATCCACTTCAACTATACTCTGAGTTGTTTTGCTTACCAACTCATTAATCTGCTTTTCTGTTGGCATAGTACTCTTCATCTTAGCATCGCCATCAATGTGAAGATTGTAAATCATATCTTCTTCAGTGCCTGCAATGTCCCATGGAGTATAGTCATCATTGCTTGTAGAACGATTGTAGAACGATTGATCACCGAAACCAGCTAAGATACCTGTCTCACTCTCTGTCTCAGCACCGATGTTGCATTTTGCCCAAAGAACGCTGACACCCATATCTACATATTCCATTGTCTGCGCCTTTGTTGTAAAGCGTTGGACATTTCCGAAGATATATCCATCACCCAACTTGGTATATGCAGCATAATAATATGTAGTAGAAGGGAGAAGTCCTTTTACAGTCTTACTAACAGAAGCTGTAGCCTCATCCATTGGCACATCAACACCTTCTTCTACACCCTCTTCTGTAGTGGCATATCTAAAGCCGACACTAACAGAAGAAAGAATGTCATCGACTCCTGCAGCTTGTGCATTCAGAGTAGCATGGCATGATGTAACATCAGTGGCAGCCAAAGTCGCAACATCGGCATCAGTTGCGACAAAAGACTTTACATCGCCGTACTTAGTCACCTTACCTTGCAAGGTGACATAAGTTGCGTAATAATAGGTTGTACCTTCTGTCAATCCGCTCAGCTCAGCTGTTACGTTGCCCAGTTCATCTATAGCACCTATTTGTTTTGTACCTGCCGTAGTAGGGTCAGGATTAACACCATAGACAGTACCTACAACATATCTATCAGAACTCATTCCAGACAAGTCTTTTACTACTCCATGAGTCGTCGCAGATATGGCAGTAACAGCAGCATCACCAGTAGTAATGCTTTTTACGACTGCATCAGTACTAGCATTATAGTCATCATCACTACAAGCCGCCATGAAGACAACGGACAGTAGCAAAACGATGCTTGTCAATATTTTGTGTTTCATATCATTAATACATTAAATTATTATTTGAGAACAACTTCACCAGCATCATAAGTTACATGGAAAGTAACCTCAATACTGTTGCTGAAAGCAAATTTAGGAAGAAGATCGGCATAGACATAATGTCTTGTATCTGTTTCATTCGATGGGTCACCCCATGGGCTTAGGACATAACGTCTTCCTGTTGACGGATCATCACCCACACTACGAGGAATGTCTGTGTCTGTGAACAAAGAGCCAAGCAACTCTGTACCATCTACCTTCACACTCTTGATAACAATGTCTGCATTTGGATGTTTCTTCAACAACTTAGAGATGTCAAGATACATCAAATGAGGATCCTTTGTATTGATAGTACCATCAGGAACGACAGTTAGAGTATAATCACCTTCTCCCGTAACATAAGTTTCTGCCGCAGGCAAGAATTTAAAATCTTTAGCAGCAAAATTGAGGGAAGCAGTAAAGCTTTCAACTGTACCGCCTGCAACTTGCTTAATCAAGTGATATGCCAAATAGTAAAGCGCATTGCCTTGTGCATCATATTGCTTTGAACCAAGATAGATGTCGGTAATGTCACCTGTCATATCGTTAACCTCATAACCCAACAACTGCAAAGTCTTGTCCTTTGAACCAAATTGTACATCTGCATTCTCTGAGATATTGAATTGTGGAAGAGATGGAATGGTAAATAGACCGCCACCAGAGCAGAGAACATTGCCATCCTTATCAGTAGTATATTCACCATCAGAAACAGTAAATGAACTTTCTGTTTTGTTTCCATCAACATCAGTCACGGTAAATGCGTTTTTTGCACTATTGATTTCAATCAATGCATCGCCAAGATTTTCGTTGGCTTTATACTTGACTGGACCATCTTTCAATTCCTCGCCACTCAAACTAAAGTAGGTGTAAGGATTTTCTGTATCAAATGTATAAGAAGTCTGCTTCTGATTCATTGGCAACACAAGATCTTTCCATAAAGCAGGAAGATTAATGACCGTATTTACAGGAGCAACATAGTTATCTTTATAATCCTTAGAGATGAAGTTCAATGTGAATGGTGTCTCATTGGCACCATCGAAAAGAATCTGCATACCATTATCTGACAAATAGAGAAGCTTATATGTACCAGAAGGACACTGAGCTGCAACTGCATTTTGGTCAATAGCCAAAGGCAAAACACCAGTAAACGTAATAGTGTGGTTATCTACATCCATTGCGAACGAACCCTTTTCACCATTAACATCTACATTAGCACCTCCAATCAAATCAAAGGTCATCGTACCATAATCCTTAGCATCACAAATCCAGCTATTACCAGCCCAATCTGCTAGCCAATTCCAAGCTGTAGAAGGCTCAATAGCGGTAGATGCATCCCATGTCTTGGAATCAATATAGTTAGCTCCCTTAGAATTGTGGAAATTATTCCAATTTGCTCCAGTTGTATAGAAATACTTAGGACCAACAAATTTAATAGATTGACCATCAGCATCGATGTCAAGCATCCAAGTTTTAGAATGATCTACACCACCTGTAAGAAGAGTCCAAAGTTGATCAGACAACAAAGAAGTATTCAACTTATCAATACTGAAAGGAGCACGGTCACTAAAGACTATACCTCCTCTAGTCTGAACACCCATACGGACATAATAATTGCCCTTGAAAGCAATGCCTAACTGATATACATCATTTGTACTCGTTCCTGAAATAGAAGCCTTATCACCCTCAGCAGGCATAGGTCCATATTCCCAATAAACAGAATAGCTCTTAGGCATCTTACTGGTAAAAGTCACTTGGTTGGTGTTTTGATCTACATCAATAGTAAATCCTTCACCTACCGCAAGCTGTTCTGGAGTCACGTCAACGCCTCCTAGCTTGTCATCGTCTGGCGAACATGCCGCAAACAGCATAACAACGCTTGCGAGAACTGAATATAAAAAATATTTTAGTTTCATTGTTCATCAATTTTAAATGTTATCATTTCCAGCCATCATTCTGAACAAGTACACCATCAGAAAGCGTAATTTGCTCTTGTGGTATTTGGCACAAACCTTTCTTGGCTTTAAAGTTCTGTGCATTGATAACTACCTTATCGTCCACACCACCAGACTTCACATTCACACCAGAAGTTGCAATCTGAGAAGCTGCGTAGTCAACTCCTTGACGGAGAAGATCCCAGTAGTTGATACCCTCAAATGCAAATTCAAATTTACGCTCTTTCAAGATATTCTCTTTTGTTGCAGCTACAGAATTCAATCCAGCACGATTACGTACCTTGTCCAAATAATCCTGAGCTTTTGAGCTACCCAATTCAGCTGCCATCAACAAAACATCAGCATATCTTACGATAACCCAATCTTGATGGTTCTGAGTTTGGAAGTCACCACTACCATCTATCTTTGAAGCACTTGTACCATCTGCAAAACAGAGTGGAGAATATTTCTTCACACAATAACCAGTATATTCTCTCCAATCCAAGTAACTAGCTTCAAATGCATCCAAAGAAGTAACACCTTCACCTGCCAGATCAATAATTGAGGCTTCCTTGCGAGCATCATTAGGCTCATACTGATTAACAAAGTTAGGATTCACAGTCATAGCACCCCAACCCTTACCATAAGGAGCAGAGTTGAGAGAGCGCATACCAATCATTACTTGCCAACGATTGGAATCATTGTTGCCATCGTAATCTTGAGTATTGGTGAACTTCTGAGACAAGACCGTCTCTATATTGCCATCACCAGCATAAGTACCAAGCAATGTTGTAGCATCACCTACTTTAGCCTTTCCTGCAGATGCAGCAGGCCACAAGTTCTTATATGGTCTAACCAAATCATATTCATTACTTTTGATGATATCCTCACAACAAGCCAAAGCCTTATCCTTTGTGACACCTTCCAATGTTCCACCTACATAACCAGTATAGAACAAATAAGCACGTGCATAAATAGCTTCCGCTGCATACTTAGTGATACGACCATCATTATTAGCAGCATCCTTCTTAGGATAAGCATCAGCAGGAATATTGTCAATAGCGAACTGGAGATCATTAAAGATCAAAGTATAGACCTCATCAGGAGTTGCTTGTGGTACATTTTCCTTTGTAGATGTCTCCAACAAAGGAATATGTCCAAACAAACGAACCAAATCAAAATACATAAAAGCTCTCAATGCGTGAGCCTCACCAAGGCAAGTAGCTTTTGTTTGGTCACTTGCCCAAGCAATCTGCTCCGCTCTATTGATCAACTCATTACAACGGAAAATTCCCTCATAATATCTAGCCCAATCTTCTTTAAAGATGTTCAAGTCAGAAGATGACTCACCCTGATCAAAGCGATCTATAACTTGGTAGTTACGAGCATCATTGTTACCTGTAGCACCAAAGCATTCCGATCCCATGACCTCAGCAGCAACGAGAAATCCTATTCCAGGGTTAGAAGAACACTGTCTCCAACCATCATAACAACCAATAAGTGCACGGTCTGCATCAGATTGGGTTTTATAGAATGTTTGAGTATTACCTTGTGTCTTTGAACTTACATCAAGAAAGCTATCGCCACAAGAGCTAACCATACCTGCCATCAAGATAGCAGCTGTCGTTATCTTAAATATTGAATATTTCATATGAATCCTCCTCATTTTAGAATTTAACATTTACACCAATAAGGAAAGTACGAGGACGAGGATAATAGCCATAATCCACACCTGATACCCAACCTGATGGGCCATAGCCAATCTCAGGATCCATACCATTATACTTAGTAAAGGTCAAGAGATTCTGTGCTTGTACATACAAACGAAGTTGTTTTATTGCCTTCAACGCAATGATACGAGCGAAATCATAACCAAGAGTTACATTGCTCAAACGCAAGTAATCACCATCGTGAACATAGAGGTCTGAGAACTGCCAGTTGATATTAGTAGTAGTCACACGAGGGATTGTATTGCTAGTACCCTCACCGGTCCAACGATTCAAGATTTCCTTTGTATAATTAGCCTGTGAATTTGCATGGTTTCTGTAGGTCTGTACAATCTGCTGACCACATGCACCACTCCACTGCATATTGAAGTCCAAACCTTTATAGTCAAAGCCAAGATTGAAACCGAAAGTAAAATCAGGAATGCCATTACCCAAATCTACCTTATCATTATCATCAATCTTACCATTATGGTCAATATCATAATACTTCACATCACCAGGTTTTACATCAGACTGCAAAACACCATTTCCTGCTGCAATCCAATCATCAATCTCTTGCTGATTTTGGAAAATACCTGCAGTTTTAAAGCCCCAATAATAACCGATGGCATGACCATTCTGTGCACGATAGAATTCAGGAGAGTTGTCATACAATTCGCCTGTACCGCCATGAATAGTACCATCCATAGTAGGAATATTACCTACCTTATTACTATTATATGCACCATTGAAACCAACATTATAATTGAAGTCCTTACCAATATTATCACTCCAGCTCAAGTTGAATTCAAAACCTTTATTCTTCACATCACCACCATTGATAAATGGTGCACCAGTACCAGCTGTTGCAAGAATAGGAGCTTGTACCAACCAGTCCTTTGTAGTCTTGATATAATAATCAAGATTAACATTCAAACGAGAGAAGAAACGTGCATCAATACCGATATTAAGCTGCTCAGATGTCTCCCATGTAAGATTTTCATTAGCCAAACGGCTTGGGAAAGCACCATAGTTATTGCCCAAAATAGTAGAAGACTGTGCATCGTCATATCCCGATGTACCAAACAAATAATGTGTATTCGCTGTCTTGATAGGAGCCAAATACTGATAATTATCAATATTTTGGTTACCAACCTGTCCCCAGCTTGCACGAACTTTCAAATAATCCATCCACTTGGCAGTACTCTGCATCCACTTTTCATTGGTTACTGTCCAACCTGCAGATACAGAAGGGAACCAACCATAGCGATGACCACGTGCGAAACGGCTAGAGCCGTCACAACGAAGAGTAGCGTTGATCATATAAGTTTCCTTCCAGTTCCAACCCAAACGACCGAAATAAGAAATCGTACGAGTCTCGTCATGAGGATTACCCGAAGCACTCAAACCATCAGCTGTAGAAGAAGATGTACCATTAGAAACATAAGCATGACTCCAATCAGCAAAGCCATCCTTCAAATTACCACTACTAGCACCCAAATAAGTACCTTCATAGCGACTGGTCTCAGTACCGAGCAACGCACTGAATTCATGTTCACCTAAACTCCAATCATACTGTGCAGTATTGGTCCAAGTAAGAGTCAAACCATGATTCATATTCTGACTAGCAGAAGTTCTAGTATCCTGATATGAATATGGGCTGAAGTGATAAAGAGGAGTGTAACCTCTATATTCCCTAGTACCATAAACAGCACCAAATACAGTACGGAACTTAAAGCCCTTGAAAGGAGTCAACTCCGCATAAGCATTACCACTAAATGTTACATTCTTAGTTTGGTTGTTGCTATTAGTCATCATGGCACCATAAGGGTTACCATCATACTTATACCAATCACTACCATCAGTAGCATTATAAGGGCTACCATAGAAACCATTATACTGACCTACCAAAGCCTCAGCATAAGCGCCTGCATATGGATTAGATGCATAAATAGGTGACAAAGGTGATGTACCAAAAGCTCCACGCAATGTATTGTTATAGCTATTACCTACCAAAACGCCATTGCTCTTCTTATAAATAAAGCTTACCTGCTCACCTACCTTAAGAATGTTGTCTATCACTTTATGTTCCGAATTGATACGGAAGTTATAGCGCTCATAGTTGCTTACCTTCTTGCCACCAACAACACCTTCTTGATCCATATAACCAAGAGACATTGCATAGGTAGAAGTTTTACCACCACCAGTGATACCCAAAGAATAGCTCTCTACTTGTGCATTATCCTTAAGCATAGAACTTACCCAATCAGTATCAATCAAGTTACCATCAGTATCATAAATACTCTTGAACGAAGACCAATCATAGGGCTGACCGCCAGAATTGATACGTTCCTCATCCATAATAGTCATGTACTCCTTAGAATTAAGCAATTTAGCTTTTCGAGCAACAGTCTGCCAACCCTTATAGGCATCAAAACTGATTTCTGCACGACCAGCCTTACCACTCTTTGTTGTGATAAGAACAACACCATTGGCAGCCTGAGCACCATAAATAGCAGCAGAAGCGGCGTCCTTCAAGACATCGATACTCTCAATGTCGGCTGGATTCAAGGTTGAGATGTCACCACCAATACCATCAATAAGGTAAAGAGGAGAAGCATCACCTACGGTACCCAAACCACGAATTTGCACTTTCATGTCTGATCCTGGCTGTCCAGAAGTAGAACTGATACTAACACCAGGAGTCTGACCCTGCATAGCTTGAAGTGGGTTAGTAGTGTTCAACTTGGCAATGTCATCACCTTTCACTTGTGCGGTAGCACCCGTCACCAACTTTTTCTTCTGAACGCCGTAACCTACTACAACGACCTCATCAAGTGAGTGCTTGTCTTCTTGTAGGGTAATGTTCAGCTTCTGTCCATTCACCTTTACTTTTTGGGTAATGAAGCCTAGATAAGACACTTCGAGAGTTTGTCCGTTCTTTGCGTCGATCGTAAAGTTACCGTCTAGGTCGGTCACTGAACCCACCTTTGTACCCTGGACCATGACACTTGCACCAATCAATGGTTCATTGTCCGATCCGGAAATCACGGTACCCGTAACTTTCTGAGCATAGAGGACACCCGCTCCGATTCCTAACATTGCCTGGAATGCCAAAAGGATGGCTACCAAAGCAACTCTACAGAGCAAGTTACTCTGCAAGAATTTTTGAGATGTTTTTCTCATAATTACTTAGGTTTTAAATTTAATTTATAGGTTATATACTAAAATTTCGTTATTAGTATCTATTATACATTAATTATATATAGTCATTTGCTTTAATTGATGTTGTGATTATAATATTTCGGTGGCAAAAGTAGCGAAAAAACGGATATGGGGGGGTATCATTTGGTTAAAATCTTATGTACAAAATGTTACTCGCATATATTTTTCTCGTTGTGACTGTGGTTGTATTTGTTATCCCTTAAAACGAAAAAAGCTGAGTATTTCTTCCTAATACCCAGCATGATAGCGTATCAATCCCTCCATCGGAGATTTCAAGACTTCACCCATTTGGAAGCCCAACTCATGCAATGCGTTTGCTATCTCATCATGGAAGTAGTGGGCAATGCTCCCCACGAAACCTACTTTTACGGATGAGGGCATTTCTGAATCTTCTTTCGCACCATCCGCTAACTGGGCATAGAACGAAAGTATCTCTCGGCAGAAATCGCCATACACCTGATGAAGCATCGCTGAGAGAAGTTTTTTCTCTATCTGCTCATCCTGAGACAGATGTTCTTGGACAGAAAGAGAAGAGAGATGTTCTCCCACAAAAGTGGAGACAGATGCCAAATAAGTATTCGCTAGAGGCTGACGATAGATACGCTCGATGACGGCAGCATAATCCTTCCCCGACCATGCCTCAAATTTCTCTCGCAAGAATGCAGCCTTGGGGTTACGATAGATGAGACGGAAGAAAGCCTTGCCTATCGCCGTTCCACTTCCCTCATCGCCAAGCACATAGCCCAATGGTGGAACACCTCTCACGATATTCTCCCCATCATAATAGCAACTATTGGAGCCTGTACCGAGAATGACGGCAATGCCACTCTCATGTCCCAGCAATGCCCTTGCCGCCCCCAGCATATCGCTGGCAGCATGAGCCTCGACACCAACCAAGAAGCCACAGGCAAAGAACGATGCCACTAGCAGGCGTTCCATCTTCGGAATCATGGCATCAGTCACGCCACTTCCATAGAAGTAGATGACGATGGAAGGTTTTGGCGCATCGCCAAGTTGACGCTGCTTTTCTCCACTTATCAATAAGGAGGGTATCACCTCGTCGGCGAGTACCTGGGTAATCTGTTCATCCGACAAATGATAAGGATTGAGTCCTTGCGAATGGCAAGTACCCAACACTCCACCCTCTTCACCGAGGAGTGTCCAATCGGTCTTTGTACTGCCGCTATCGGCTATCAATTTCAACATAGTCTCGTTTTTTTCTTGCAAAAGTAAGCATAATGGCATATATTACCAAACAAAAAACGAAAAAGTTGCCTATTTTTTTTGCGTTCTCTGTGAATTTGAGTAACTTTGCAGTCAAATTAAGAAAAGCAAATGAAAAAGAAATTATTCTTCATGCTCATGCTGTTGATGGCTTATCTGCTACCAACCCACGCCGTGCTCAAGGAGGCTAACCTTGACACCACCCTCTACATGCTCCGCACCGAGTTGAGCCAGTATCACCTCGACCTGGAGAAGCAGAACAAGGTGGCGAAAGAACAGCAGCAAGCTGTCATCAAGGAGCTTGTCAGCATCGTGACACAAGCCGACCAAAACTCCATCATGCTCTATTCTCAGCGCAATGGCTACATCTTCGACTTGACCTACGCCTGCCATGAGGCTACCGACCAGTTCCATAAGTTCAAGTCAAAGGCGGCTCCGTTCCGTGGCATGATCCAGAAGAACAATATCGAGGTGGCTCGCTTCGACTCACTCATCAACTACCTTTATAATATGAACACGATGTTCTTGAGTGACGAGGCACAGTTGAACCGTAACGTGGATTTGACCCTAGCCGTCAACATCCGCCGTCAACTCGTGGAGAAGCAGGCTCAGCTCAACGAGTATATCAAGGCTTACGACCGCACCGAACAGAAGTTGAAGGCGCTCAATGACTACGCCAACCACCGATACGAAGACATCCAGACTAGTATCTTCAACAATGGTGGCGACAACTATCTTCGCATTCTCAGCCAACTGGGCACCAACTACAAGGAGGCGAAGACTTCCGTGACGGAGAAATACCGACCCGCCCCTGGCATGATGTCGCAATGGGATGTGAGAATCATCTTCATCCTCTTCGGTATCATCATCTTCTATGGTTTGATTTCCGTGGCTCTCAACTTGCTAACCATCCGTGTGGCAATGACTTATCTCGTAAAGCGTGGTCTCTTTGAGAGCATCAAGGAGAGTTTCATGGCGAAACGTCCTTGCATCGTGATGGCGATGACCATCGTCACTTTCGCTGCCATCCTTGGCATCATCCGTATGATTGCCCACCAGAACTTCGTCATCATGGCGAGTGGCTTGTTGGTGGAGTTTGCTTGGTTGATAGGCGTCATCTTGATTTCACTTTTGCTCCGTGTAGGCAACGACCAAATCAAGAGTGCATTCCGCATTTATTCCCCATTGATGTTGGTGGGTTTCATCGTCATCAGTTTCCGTATCGTCTTGATACCAAACGACTTGGTGAACCTCATCTTCCCTCCTATCCTATTGCTCTGCTCATTGTGGCAGTGGAATGTCATCACAAGACACAACAAGAAGGTGCCTCGCAATGATATGATATACACCTGGATATCCTTGGCGGTATTCGGCACCAGTACCCTCTGCTCTTGGATAGGTTTCACGCTGCTCGCCGTGCAGATTATCATCTGGTGGATGATGCAGCTCACCTGTATTCTGAGCATCACCTGTATCAAGGACTGGCTCGATGTCTATGCCAAGCGTAAGAATCTGAAGCACGTGCCTATCACCGACAAGTGGGGCTTCCGCTTCATCAACCAGGTGCTCCTGCCTATCTCTGGCGTGCTCTCCTTCATCATCGCCATCTACTGGGCGGCTGATGTCTTCAATATGAGCGACACCACTTGGATGATATTCAACAAAGACTACATCAAGACCAGCAACTTCACCGCCTCGCTCTATAGCGTGACACAGGTGGCTTGCTTGTACTTCCTCTTCAAGTATATCAACATCACCGCCAACGACTTGATGCGCCATCACTTCGAGAAGCAAGACCCACAGTCGGCTGCTTCCAAGATAGTGATGTTCAAGAATGTGCTTCAGGTGATTATCTGGGGTGTATGGTTGATGATAGCCCTCAACCTCTTCCAAGTAGGTAAGTCTTGGTTGCTCGCCATCTTCGCCGGTTTGTCAACGGGTCTCGGTTTTGCATCCAAGGACATCTTGGAGAATATCTACTATGGCGTCTCCCTGATGATGGGACGTGTGAAGGTAGGCGACTATATCATCTGTGACGGTACACGAGGAAAGGTAAGCAGTATCAGCTATACCTCTACGATGCTGGAGGCAATCGATGGTTCGGTCATCGCCTTCCAGAATGCCCAGCTCTTCTCGAAGAACTACAAGAACATGACTCGCAACCATGGTTATGAGTTGGACATTCTGGAAGTAGGTGTGGCTTACGGCAGCAATGTGAAGCAAGTGAAGAAGTTGCTCGTAGAAAACCTCTCCAAGCTCGACTGCATCTACCACGAGAAGGGTGTGAAGGTGGTCTTGAAGAGCTTTGATGACAACTGCATCACCCTCAAGGTATTGGTATGGGTCAATGTGCTCACGCAATATGCCGACGATGGCATCATCATGGAGTGCATCTACGATACGCTCAATGAGCATGGCATCGAGATTCCATTCCCACAGCGTGAGATTACCATCAAGAACGTAACACCAGAGATTCCAACTAAAAATTAAACACAATGGCAACATTCATAGCAGGTCCTTGCGTCATCGAGTCGATGGAACTATTGGAGACAGTAGCCCAGGAGCTCGTGCGCATCAACCAAGAACTAGGTACAGATATTATATTCAAGTCTTCGTTTGACAAGGCAAACCGCACTTCCATCCACTCCTTCCGTGGACCGGGTTTGGAGAAAGGTCTCCAGATGCTCGGCGACATCAAGGAAAAGTATGGACTCCGTGTACTCACCGACATCCACGAGAGTTATCAAGCAGAAGCTGCTGGCGAGGTTTGCGATGTGCTTCAGATACCAGCTTTCCTTTGTCGCCAGACCGACCTCTTGGTAGCTGCGGCAAAGACAGGCAAGGTGGTCAACATCAAGAAGGCCCAATTCCTCAGTGGCAGAGACATGCGCTACCCTGTGGAGAAGGCTTTGGAGAGCGGTGCCAAGGAGGTATGGCTCACCGAGCGTGGCAACTGCTTCGGCTACAACAACCTCGTGGTGGATTTCCGCAACATCCCAGACATGAAGGAGATTGTACCTAATGTCATCATGGACTGCACCCACAGTGTGCAGCGCCCTAGTGCAGGTGATGGCAAGACGGTGGGCGACCGCAAGTTTGTGCCTGCCATGGCAAAGGCTGCCAAGGCATTTGGCGCCACGGGATATTTCTTTGAGGTACACCCAGACCCAGACAATGGCAAGAGCGATGCTGCCAATATGCTGGAGCTAAACAAATTGGAAGGACTGATAAAGGAATTGATATAGGAGTTTGGCGCAGATGATACAGCGTTAGCCTCATGATTATTTCTTAATTATTAATTCTTAATTATTTCATGGATAATAAGACGATAAGATCGTATGGCGAGCAGGCCTTGAGAGACGAGGCACAAGCCATCCTCGACCAGATACAATACATGGACGATAACTTCGAGAAGGCAGTGGATATGATGTTCCATTGCCAAGGCAAGATTATCGTGACAGGTGTAGGAAAGAGTGGACACGTGGGTGCCAAGATTGCCGCTACCCTCGCCTCCACCGGCACTCCTGCTTTCTATATCAACCCACTGGATGTTTATCATGGCGACCTCGGCGTGATGACCGACAAGGATGTGGTCTTGGCGTTGAGCAACAGCGGTCAGACCGATGAACTACTCCGTTTCATCCCGATGGTACTTCACATGAACATCCCTATCATCTCCATCACGGGCAATCCCGACTCCCTCCTGGCGAAATATTCCAACCATCACATCACCGTGAAGGTGAAGAAGGAGGCGTGTCCGCTCAACCTTGCTCCTACGAGCAGTACCACGGCGGCACTTGCCATGGGCGATGCCTTGGCGATAGCCCTCATGCAGGTACGCCACTTCAAGCCTCGCGACTTCGCACAGTTCCACCCCGGTGGCGAACTGGGCAAGCGACTCCTCACGACTGCTGAGGATGTGATGCGCAGTGACGACATGCCTATCATCCCTCAGGAGATGCACCTCGGCGAGGCGATCATCCACGTGAGCAAGGGCAAGTTGGGACTCGGCATCTCGCTCGATGAGCAGCAACGTGTCATTGGTTTGATTACCGATGGTGACATCCGCCGTGCCATGGAAAAGTGGCAGGCAGAGTTCTTCAACAAGACCGTGAGCGACATCATGACGACGACACCGAAGATGGTGACACCGAAGACCAAGATTTCAGAGATACAGCGCATCATGCACAAATACAAGGTACATACCGTACTCGTGGTCGATAAGGAGAATCACCTCAAGGGCATCGTCGATCACTATGCATGCATGGTTTAATTAATAAATAATAAATTACAAATTATAAAATAATTGGGCTAACGCCTATGAGATTAAGATACATATTTTTAATAGCGACTATATGGCTCTTTAGTTCGCTGTGCAGCGCACAAAGGAGCGATTCTTTGATAGTAAACCAACTGCGTGGGAAAGGGGTTACCTTTTCCCACGATAATTCCGTAACACTACTGATGAGCGGACAGGAGAAGTTTGACGACTTGTTTCAAGCGATTCGACAAGCTAAGAGTAGTGTGCATCTCGAATACTTTAACTTCAGAAACGACAGCATCGCTGGTCTTCTCTTCGACCTCCTCGGCGAGAAGGTCAAGGAAGGCGTGAAGGTACGTGCCCTCTTTGATGGTTTCGGCAATGCCTCCAACAACCAGCCCCTCTTGAAGAAACATATCAAGAGCATCCGGGAACGAGGCATCGAAATCTACGAGTACAAGCCGATGAAGTTCCCATGGATCAATGCGGTCTTCAATCGTGACCACCGCAAGATTGTGGTCATCGACGGACAGATAGCCTATACGGGTGGCATGAACGTAGCCGACTATTATATAAAAGGTACGGAAGTGGTCGGCGAATGGCACGACATGCACTGCCGCATCGACGGTTCGGAGGTGAATACCCTACAGAAAATCTTCCTCAAGATGTGGAACAAGGTAAGCGGACAGAATATCCATGGTGCGGAGTACTACCGTGCCGTGCGCAAGGACTATCTCGTGGAGAACCTGAAGCCAGACACCACAGCCACCGCTTATCACAAGATGGTGGGCATCATCAACCGTGAGCCACATATCTCGAAGGACATCATCCGCTACTTCTATGTCAACGCCATCAACGACGCACAAGACAGCATCAAGCTCATCAGTCCCTACTTCACTTTGAGCCACAAACTGAAGAAAGCATTGAAGAATGCCGTGAAGCGAGGCGTGAAGGTGGAGATTATGTTGAGCACGAAGAGTGACATCCCATTGACACCCGACTGCGGTTTCTACAACGCCCATAAGTTGATGAAGGCAGGTTGCCATATATGGATGTACACGCCAGGCTTCCACCATACCAAGATTATCATGGTGGATGGCAAGTTCTGCACGGTGGGAAGTGCCAACCTCAATGCCCGTTCCCTCCGATGGGACTATGAGGAGAATGCGGTCATCGTCGATCCTTGCACGACCCAACAGCTCGTGAATCTCTTTGATGGAGAGAAGAAAGACAGTTTCTTGCTCAACGAGAAGAACTGGCGAGAGTGGCGCACAGGATGGCAGAGATTCAGAGGTTGGTTTGCAGCCAAGTTGCTCACCCCATTCCTGTAAAGAATTTTCTCCCAAGAGCTAGCCAAGGAGCAGAAAATGCCTAGCCTGGGATTTTCTCACGCCTAACTAGGTAAAATTTCACGCATAGTTAGGTAAGAATTTTTTCCTAGTTAGGTAAAAATGAAAGTGGGAGTAGGGATAGAAAACGCCCAAGACGAGGCAAGAAATCATAAATAACGAGATTGTAATGTTAAAATCAAGAAGAAGATGAATGGCATGAATGAAAGAATGAAAATGAAGAAGCCTAAGTTGGCGATTGTGGAGAGCAACACCCTTGCGGTGATGGGGCTCAAGCAATTGCTGGAGACCGCCATGCCCTTTGCCGACATCGTGGCATTTGGTACCTTCGGGGAGTTTGAGGCAAACGACCCCAAGCAGTTCATGCACTACTTCGTATCGATGCAAATCGTACTAGCCAACCGCCCTTTCTTTCTCGACCACAAGCAGAAGACCATCGTGCTGACTCCTAGCAACGACCCGAAGAGCCAGATGAACGACTTCCATTGCATCTGCGTCAACGTATCGGAGCACATTCTCATCAAGGAACTGATGAGCTTACAGCGCATGGGGCACCCTCATGGCGAGCATTTGCCAACGATGGATGCCACCACCAATAAGCCCAATGCCCTCACCGATCGTGAGACCGAGGTACTCTCGCTCATCGCACAAGGAAAAATCAACAAGGAAATAGCCGATCAACTGTGCATCGGACTGACCACAGTGATAACACATCGCAAGAATATTCAAGAAAAATTAGGACTCAAGTCGGTATCAGCCCTCACCATTTATGCCGTTACACACGGATATGTCGATATCAATCGCATATAAACCATCCCCATTAGTGAGTAGGCTATCCCCATAAATGAGTATAAAAATCGAAACAAAAGCAAAAAGCCGTTCATCAGAAATTGTGATGAACGGCTTTTTTAGTACATTTTCACAAAAGAAATCTTATCTTTTTGCCGAAGAAACCCTAGAGTTTCACGGAAGATATATCTACGAGATTGTTGACGATGGCATAAATCGTCAAGCCTGCCGGTGAGTGAATCTGTAATTTTCGGGCGATATTTCTGCGGTGGGTAATCACCGTATTGATGGAGATGAAGAGGTGGTCGGCTATCTCCTTGTTGGTCATTCCCTGTACCAAGGCTACGATGACGTCCTTCTCTCTATCGCTCAACTGCTCGTCGCTCTGAGGGGCAGAATTGATCATATTGGTTATCTTCACGCTTACGTCGTTTTGCTTCAACTTGCGCTCTTCGTTTCTCACCGCAGGGATGAAGATTTCCTCCTCCACCTCGGAGTGATGAGCGAGCCATTCCTCATTATTATAGATGTCGTAGAGGGTGGCACTGAGCTGGTTGTTGTGCAAGCCATCGGAAGGCAGATATTTGATGATGATGCTCTTGAGCTCCTTCAGTTTCTGATCTACCTGGACATGGTGTTTAGAGAAGGTCTCTATGTCGAAAGTGGTATTGGCATTACCATCGATAAGTGCCTGAACATAAGGGAATACCATCTTTTCCTCATACTTCATGTGGTTGGTGATGCTATGGGCATAGTCATCGTAGAGTTTGAGGATGAGACGGGCGAGATTATCCTTCTCGTCGAGTGCCTCCACAAGTTCCTTTCGGATGAAAGGCAACTGGAAGTCGATATAGTAGGCATGGGAAGCCTTGAGATAGTGCAAAAGCGTAGGCAGCGACAAGCGGTTGGCATTGTCGTACTCCTTATAGCCATTGATGGTAAAGTTGACCACCGCCAAGAAAGTATAGGTATCCACCTCTTGCTCCTCACATACCTCCTTGACTGTCTTGTCGCCGAAGCCCAG
The DNA here is from genome assembly GCA_000436035.1 of Prevotella sp. CAG:732. GTDB lineage: Bacteria > Bacteroidota > Bacteroidia > Bacteroidales > Bacteroidaceae > Prevotella. The sequence continues at coordinate 51,412 of FR893268.1, forward strand.
GTTGATGCCGAAGCTACCGAGGCTCTGCAATATGTTGTAATTGTCGCGAATGATGCTGATCATCTTGTCGTCAGCTTCATACATCTTCTGATTCTTCATCTTTCTTACCTTATTTTAGATAAACATTCATAATGTTTCCTTGTCGGCGGCAAAGTTACAAAAAAGTTTTGAAACGTGCAATACCTAGAAATGGGGATGCCACAGTTTACCAACTTTTAAGTATTGCAAGAAATTTTAAAAGTCAGTACCTTTGCAGCCGAAATCGAAAAGGTGCGGTGATGCTTGCCATTCTTGAGTGGATAGGTCTGAACTGTTCATCTGAGTTAAATCGACCTTGAAGTCGAGAGCGCAAACAGATATCCGCACTTCTTTCTTTTTCGTATCGCTCCAAAGCGATAAGGTAGGAATTCTTTCCGAGCCTAATGACGAGGAAACCATTCTGAATAAGAATTCTAAAGCAAAAAGAGAAAGATAACAAAAAATATAATATAAGATGAACAGTTTAAGAATTGGTTTGATGTCTGCAGCCTTGGTTGCTGGTTTTGCAACTGCGAGCGCACAGACTGTTGCTGCTGACAGCGTGATGCAGCATGTAAACGGCAAACGCCTCAGTATCGGTGGTTATGGCGAGGTAGCTTATAGCCGTAACTTCTATAGTGATGCAGGTAACCGCTATTCTAACGCATCAGCATACAAAAACGCCCCTTCCCATGGTCGTTTCGATATTCCACATGCAGTGATTTATTTGGGCTATGATTTCGGTAAGGGCTGGACACTCGGTACCGAGATTGAGTTTGAGCACGGTGGTGTAGGATCCTCCATCGAATATGAGGCTGAGGAGGCTATCGAATACGAACAGGAACAAGAGAAAGGTGGCGAGGTTGAGTTGGAGCAATTCTGGATTCAGAAGTCATTTGCCAAATGGGCTAATATCAAGGCTGGTCACATTGTAGTGCCTATCGGCTTGACCAATGCTTATCACGAGCCATTGAACTTCTTCACAGTTTATCGTCCTGAGGGCGAGAACACCATTCTTCCTTGTACATGGCACCAAACAGGTGTTAGCTTCTGGGGTAAAGCAGGCGATTTCCGCTATGAGGCTCAGTTCTTGGCAGGTTTGAATGCCTATAAGTTCAGCCGAAGCAACTGGATTCAAGGCGGTAACAAGAGTCCTTACGAGTTTGAGGTAGCCAACAAATATGCGGTAACCTTACGTGTGGACAACTATAGCATACCTGGTCTTCGCCTAGGTTTGAGCGGTTACTACGGACAAGCCATGAGCAACACCACTCCTTACGATGCTGTGTATAAAGATATCAAGGGAAATGTATATGTAGGCGCTTTTGACTTTACCTATAATAAATACAACTGGATTGTACGTGGTAATGTGGACTATGGCTACGTAAGTGATGCCGATAAGATTTCCGACCACACTTATCCAGGCACCTCTTTGGTAAAACCAAATGAGTCTGGCAAGAACAAGTACTTCGGTAGTCATGCTGTAGCAACCATGATAGAGGCAGGATACAATGTGTTCTCACAGATTCCATCTCTACGCAAGAACAACCAGAAGCTCTATGTATTCGGTCACTATGAGTACTATGACTCATCTGTACACAACACTACAGCACAGTGGACCAACAAGAAGATTCTCGCAGCTGGTATCAACTACTATCCAATGAAGCAGATCAGCGTGAAAGCAGAGTACAACCATCGCTTCTTGAAATCAAAATACAACGAGGAGCCAGCCATCAACATCGGTATCGCTTACGAGGGTTTCTTCCTCTAATCGCACAACAAGAAACATTTATAACTGAACAATAAAATCAAAACACAAAATGAAAAAGACATTCAAAAACGTCATGATGCTCGTAGCAACCATGACACTTTCATTGGGTTTCGCTTCATGTAGTGATGACAATGATGGTCCATCAACAGGTAACGACATCGTCCCTTCAGCAGAACTTTCTGCTGTAGCTAACACTTATGTGAACGATGTAGTTTATCCAACATACCAAGCCTTGCGTGACAACTGCAAGACCTTGCATGAGGCTTGCGCCAAGCTTTACACCAATGCAAAGGCTGGCAACTTGACTAACGCAGATGTTGAGGCTGCTTGCGAAGCATTCAAGAACGCACGTCTTCAGTGGGAGCGCAGCGAGGCATTTCTCTATGGTGCTGCTACCGACCACGAAATCGACCCACACATCGACTCATGGCCTTTGGACCACGACCAGTTGGTACAGGCTTTGACTGATGCTAACGTTATGTCAGGCATCAAGGGTCAAGGTTCTCAATATGTTTTCACAAACAATGGCAAATTCGACTCTGTATTGGGTTTCCACGGACTTGAGTTCGTACTCTTCCGCAATGGTGCCGCTCGTACAGCAGCCGACTTCGCTGCTAACGACACAGAGGCTGGCATGACAACAGTTGCCGGTATCGACGAACTTGCATTCGCTGACGCTGTTTCTGGCGACATCTACAACATGACAACTTTGCTCCACTATGGTTGGACACAAGACAACACTGATTACTCTTGGATTAACAGCAACTGCAAGTGGGTATTGAACGTAGCAGATAACAACGAGGAAGAAAACACTCACACTGGTGGTAAGAATGGACTCTGCTCTGCTGGTATCGGTTATGGTGCTTGGTTGCTCAAGGGTGCTACCCAGGATGGATGGTTCCAGACATGGCAGGAGACTTTGGAGAATGCATGCGTAGCTGGTTGCTCTAACATCTGCCAAGAGGTTTACACTCAGAAATTGGGTCAGGCTTTCCGTGTAGCATCTGGTCAGGGTGGCACTACAGAAGATGGCGAGAAGGAGTCAAGAGACTACATCGAGTCTCCTTACAGCAAGCGCTCTTACATCGACTACCAGGACAACATCTATTCTATCAAGAATTCTCTCTATGGCACTCGTGACGTTACAGCCACAACTCCTGTAACCAACTCTATGATGAACATCATGAAGAAGTACAACTACAGTGGCTACAACGACATCAACACAGCTCTCAACGAGGCTATCGCAGCATTGGAGACTGCCAAGAACAGCAGTTCATTCGTTGCCGATATCGCAGCTATCGAAAAAGCATACAAGAATGGCACTATCAATAGCGAGGCAGCCTACACACGTGTGAAGACTTGCATCGACAAGATCAACAATCTCGATGAGGAGTTGAACAAGGCAGGTGCTTGGTTCCGTAAGATTCGTGCTTCAAAATAAGCCATTCCATATCTTAGGAAAATAAGAATATAATACAAAACGTAGCCTCTTCAGATTCCTGCAAAGAAAAAGGAGGGCTACGTATTGTCACGTTTACAAAGTACATTATAAAAATACATTATGAAAAAGAATTATGCATGGATGTCAATGGCTCTTGCCATGGCACTCACACCCGTAAGTTGCTCCGATGACAAGGACATTGAAATCGTGGAGACAGATGCCAACTACGTAGGACAGGATGTTGGCAATTTCACTGCCGACGAATGGTATCCAGGTGGTAAATTGGGAACCACCGAGAATACAACAGCGAGCTGTTATAGCGACCAGACTCCTTATGTTGACGATCATACAAATTTAAAAGACGCCTTTTTCCAAGGCGAGCAGTTGTTTGAGCGCCAATATACACTCAACACAGGTGCTTTCAAAGGACTCGGTCCTGCCTCAGTTCGTAATTCTTGCCTCGATTGCCACCCAGAGTATGGTCATGGCAAGCGCATGAATCAATACGAGACTCGCTACGGCAATGGCAATGGTTACTTGCTCGTAGTCTATCACCCTGTAGATGGGGCCAACAGCAATGACGGTGGCTACGTAGCCGAGGTTACAGGTATGCCGCAGACACAAGCTGCCGCTCCATTCAAGGCTCCTATCGACGAGAGTATGATCAAACTTAAGTGGCCACACATCAACAAGATGGAAACAGACGAGATTCCTGCTATGCAATTCCCTGATGGCGAGAAGTTCGACCTCATCTATCCTGAGATTTCAATCCCTAAGGGTGCTTTCCGCACATCTCCTACCCCATACGAGACTGGAAACGGTGCAGTAGCTTGCCGCTTAGAGTCAACCATCGGTATCGGCGGTACAGGCTTGATTGATGCCATCCCTAACGAGGCCATCAAGGCCCAGTATGCCGCAGAGGCTGCTTACTTCAAGAAGGCTGGTCTTACCGTATCAGACTATATCAACCCTAGCATGTGGGATGCAGAGGCAAATGATTTCGCATCAGGTGCATTCTATACCACATTCGGTCGTGACGCAGCCAAAAAGAGCGCAGATGGTACAAAAGACAGTCGCACACAGAATGTAACAGGCGGTGTTCATGCAGATGGTACACCATTCGACCCTAACACAACAGACCTCAACAAGAAGATAGTGAAGCGTTATACATACGCTTTGACCCGTGGTTCTTTGCAAGACGGTCCTGGTGCCAATGCTATTTGGAATATCACCAACGTAACTCGCCAAGACCGTCCTTTGCTCTACACCACTGAAGCTTGGGCTCAAAAGATGTCTGAGGACCCTGAAGTTATTGCAGCCATCAAGAAAGATCCAAGTTCTCCTTACTACGCAGATGGTACGGACGAAGGTATCAAGAATGCAGTAAGAGTTCTGTTGAATCCTTATACCAATCAGTTCGACAACAACATCCACAACTTCCCACAAGAGCAGAGCATGGATGACTACTATGCTTTCATGGTATGGCATCGTGGTCTCGCCATCCCTCGTGCTCGTAACTTGAACGACCCACAGGTTCAACAGGGTAAGAAGCTCTTCATGGAATGGGGTTGTGCTAACTGCCACAAGCCATCTTGGAAGACAGGCGACGACAACTACATCACCTCTAAGTATATCGCTGACAAACCATTGCCACGCTATCAGAACCAGACTATCTATCCATATTCAGACTTGATTCAGCACAAGCTCCATATGAAGAACGACATCCATGGTTCTTGGTGCCGAACCACTCCACTTTGGGGTCGTGGCTTGTCATTGCTCAACACAGGTGCCGAGGATCGCTTGCACGACTGCCGTGCTCGCAACGAGGTAGAGGCTATCATGTGGCACTGCTACAGCAAGCAGAGTCATGCTTACTCTTCAGCCATCCACTTTTACCATGCTTCCAAGGCAGACCGTGATGCAGTGGTGAAGTTCTTGCGCTCTATCTAATGTTTGCATCAGATAGACTGTATTTCAGAATTTTATAGCATTCGCTATTCTATATCAGAAAGCTGCCAAGCCCTAGATAGACTTGGCAGCTTTTTTACATCATATCGTGTAAATACTTGTCTAAAAAGCATTGTCTTCTCAAAAGAAAATCGTAACTTTGCAGCAGAAATACGAAAATCAATAAAAATAGGAGGTATTATTATGGCAAGACCAATCAGAGAAACGCCGATACTATACGGCAAAAACGCAGAACGTTTCATGGAACACATGAGGCGAGTGGACAACATGTCTATTGAAGAAAGAAAGGAGAATACAAGAAAAGCTCGTGAAGCCTGCAAAGACTTCATAACTGAATTCATTTATTAATCTCTGCGAAAATGAAATTAAAACGCATTAAAATCAATGAAGACATTAAGCCATTCGATTGCGGTGATGCCGACTTGAATGGCTTTCTTCTTGATGATGCTGTCGCATTCCACAGCAAGCACATAGGCAAGACTTTTGTTATTGAAGATGAAGAAGAAAAAGAAATCCTTGCATATTTCTGTCTTCTAAATGACAAAATAACAAAAATAGAAGCATCCAATAGTGCATGGAAAAAAGTAAAAAAGCTTTTTCCACATGACAAACATTTTAATAGCTACCCAGCCGTCAAGATAGGAAGACTAGCAGTTTCAACTAAATTTAAGAGCCAAGGTATTGGCAGTAAAATCATCTGGCTTATAAAAGTACATCTCAGAGATGAAATCACTCTTTCTGACTTCCGTTTCCTCACCGTTGATGCCTACTTATCAGCAGTGCCTTTCTATGAGAAAAATGATTTCAAGTTTCTAGATGCAGAAGACAAGAACAAACATACGCGATTAATGTTTTTCGACATGAACGAATTGTATTAACAAAATGGTCAAAAAGATTATTTTCACCCTTTACATTCTTGTACTCATTAGCATGGCTGTCGCCACCATTGTGGAGAAGAGCCAGGGTACAGACTATGTCCATGCCCACTACTATGGCGCATGGTGGTTTATATTGATGTGGGCAGTAATGGCTGCCCTCGGTGTATTCTATATCATCAAGCGAAAGGTGATGCGTGCCTCTACGCTTGCACTCCACCTCTCCTTTATCATTATCCTCGCAGGAGCAATGCTCACGCATATCTCCGCCAAAAGAGGAATGATTCATCTACGTATCGGACAACCTACCGATACCTATATGGCAGCTTCCGATTCGCAAGATGGCATGGGGATGCAAGAGGAGAAACTACCTTTCTCGCTCTGCCTGCAAAACTTTGAGGCGAAGATGCACGATGGTACACAAGCGGTCGCTGACTACTCTTCCAAGTTTACTGTGACCGACGGCAACGAGAAGAGCGAAGGACAGGTGTCGATGAACAATATCTACTCTCATCGCTCCTACCGCTTCTACCAGTCTTCCTATGATGAGGACGGCAAAGGAAGCGTACTCGCCATCAACGCCGACCCATACGGCATCCCTGTCACCTATACTGGCTATGCCCTCCTCTTCATCTCACTGATTTGGATGCTCATCGACCCTAAGGCAAGCTATCGCAAACTATTGGCTAGTCAGCTGCTGAAGAAGGGCGCATTGATGATGTTGATGCTTATAAGTATGGGAAATCTGCAAGCAGCAGAAGTCTTGCCAAAGGCTACCGCAGAGAAGTTTGGCGAGTTGAACATCCTCTACAACGACCGCATCTGTCCTGTTCAAACCTACGCACTCGACTTCTGCAAGAAAATATATGGTGCTAGAAGCTACAAGGGACTGACAGCCGAACAAGTCTTGACCGGTTGGATATTCTACGGAGACGAATGGGCAAGCGAACCCTTCATCAAGGTGAAGAGTGGAGAGTTGAAGACGGCGATGAACTTGCCGGATTATTGCTCCATCAACCAGTTCTTCAACAAGGAGATGGGCGGTTACATCATCGGGCAATATGTGCAGGAATATTACAATGGGGCACAAGACAAGTTCCATCAGCAAGCTGCCGACATCGATGGAAAGATACAACTCATAATGGACTTGCGCCGTGGCGTATCGCTCAAGGTATTGCCTTATACCTTCCCTAAGAATGTACGTGCCACGAATGAGAATCCATTCATCAAGGCTGGTACTACCACTTGGTTCTCGCCTTCCGACCGATTACCTAAGGCGGTGGAACATCAGCATGCCCTCTATATCACCAATGTGTTCTCGCTGCTTTATGGCGACGTAAAGGCTGGAAACACGGAACGAGTAAACATCTTCTTCGACAAGATGAAGAAATACCAGGAAGTGAGCGGTGGCAACTCCGTGCCTTCGAAGACTCAATATAAGGCGGAACGCATCAACAATGCCTTCCCATTTGCTACCATCCTCTTCATGGTGAACCTGACACTGGGCTTCATCGCCCTCTTCTATACCATCTACCGCATGACCAAGAAGCGCAGTTTCAAGGCTTTGGACATCGCCCTCCCTATCCTATTGGGCATATCCTTCCTAGCCTTGACCTTCGGACTCGTGCTAAGATGGATCATCAGTGGCAACATACCTCTGTCGAATGGATATGAGAGCATGTTGAGCGTAGCTTGGCTTGTGATGCTGATAGCCCTCCTGATGCAGTTCAGAATCCGCATCGTGATGGTATTTGGTTTCTTATTGTCAGGCTTCTTCTTGCTCGTAAGCCACATCAACCAGATGGACCCAGCCATCGGGCAGATGATGCCAGTACTGAACAGTCCGCTGCTCAGCATCCACGTTAGCATCATTATGATGAGCTATGCCTTGTTGTCACTCACCTTCATCTGTGGCATCATGGGCATCTGCATGCGCAGCCACGGCGAAGAACTGCAAGCATTGAGCCGCCTTTTCCTCTATCCAGCCTTGACCTGTATGGGCTTCGGTATCTTCATCGGTGCCATCTGGGCGAATGTCAGTTGGGGCAATTACTGGAGTTGGGACAGCAAGGAGACTTGGGCGCTCATCACCTTTATGATATATGCTGTGGTAGTTCACACGCAGAGCTTGCCTATCTTCCGCAAGCCACTCACCTACCACATCTACATCACCCTCGCCTTCCTGAGTATCGTGATGACTTACTTCGGTGTCAACTACTTCCTTACGGGTATGCACTCGTATGCTTAAAATATAAAAAAGCCGCCCCCGATAACGAGGACGGCTTTTTATATTTCTCAAGAACGAAAGCTATCAAATTCTTCACTCTTCGTTCTTCACTCTTCACTTAAATTTACTTTGCGTATGCTACGCTACGTGTCTCACGAATCACTGTAATCTTCACCTGACCAGGATAAGTCATCTCATTCTGAATCTTGGTAGCAATCTCGTCAGAGAGCTTTGTACTCTCCTCGTCAGTCATCTTATCAGCACCAACGATGACACGAAGCTCACGACCAGCCTGGATAGCGTAAGTCTTGGTTACACCTGGATAGCTCATGGCGATAGCTTCCAAGTCGTTCAGACGCTTGATATATGCCTCTACAATCTCACGGCGAGCACCAGGACGAGCACCAGAGATAGCATCACAAACCTGTACGATAGGAGCCAACAAGGTATTCATCTCCATCTCATCGTGGTGGGCACCGATGGCGTTGCAGATGTCTGGCTTTTCCTTATACTTCTCTGCTATCTTGGCACCATAGAGTGCGTGTGGCAACTCGCTCTCCTCGTCTGGCACCTTACCAATATCGTGGAGCAAACCGGCACGCTTTGCCTTCTTAGGATTCAAGCCCAACTCTGAAGCCATTACAGCACAGAGATTGGCAGTCTCACGAGCGTGCTGCAAGAGGTTCTGACCGTAAGAAGAACGATACTTCATCTTACCTACGATACGAATCAACTCTGGATGCAAGCCATGGATACCCAAGTCGATGGCTGTACGCTTACCGGTCTCGATAATCTCGTTCTCCAACTGCTTCTTCACCTTGGCTACCACCTCCTCGATACGAGCTGGGTGGATACGGCCATCGGCTACCAACTGGTGGAGAGCCAAGCGACAAACCTCACGACGGATAGGGTCGAAAGCAGAGATAACGATAGCCTCTGGGGTATCATCCACTACGATTTCAACACCGGTGGCAGCCTCCAAGGCACGGATGTTACGACCCTCACGACCGATGATACGTCCCTTGACCTCATCATTGTCGATATGGAATACAGATACGGAGTTCTCGATGGCTGTCTCAGTTGCCACACGCTGAATAGTCTGGATGACAATCTTCTTAGCCTGTTGGTTGGCATTGAGCTTGGCATCGTCCATAATCTCATTGATGTAGCTGGCAGCATCCAACTTAGCCTGGTCTTTGAGGCTCTCCACCAAGCGCTGCTTAGCTTCCTCTGCACTGAGGCCAGAGAGCTCCTCCAACTTAGCCTGCTCCTGCTTCTGCATCTTCTCCAGTTCCTGCTGCTTTACGCTGAGGAGTTTTTTCTCGTTATCCACACGCTGCTGGTACTGTTCTACCTCCTGCTTGCGGCGACCGAGTTCCTCCTGGCGCTGGTTGAGGGAGATCTCACGCTGCTTAAGCTTGTTCTCACTCTGCTGGATGCGAGAGTTACGCTGTTGTACCTCTTTTTCCAACTCAGCTTTCTTATTGAGGAATTTCTCCTTTACTTCGAGAAGTTTCTTTTCTTTTACTACTTCAGCCTCCTTGTTGGCGGCCTCAATCATTTCATTATATTTTCCCTTAATGACATAACGGAAAATGAAAAACCCTATAGCTCCACCGATGACGAGGGCTACAAGAGCGGCGATTATTGTTATCATTTATATTATGTATTTATTAGTATTCTCACTTCAAAGCCTCCTCTATCTCGGCAGTCAACTTGGTGAGAATATCATCATAAGGCTTGGTGTCGTTCTTTCCCGACTCCTTCTCATATCTCAAGGCGATGTCGATGAGCGCCATATAGAGTATCTCCTTGTCGCTCTTACGTCCCTTGAAAATCTTGGTGTATGAATTGACAATATCGTCTATCAGCTTACCCGACTTACGATAATACTCCTCGTCCTCCCGTGGTATTCTCACGGTGAGGTCGGTATCATACACATGCAATCTTATCGATAATTTCTCTTCACTCTGATCTGCCATGATGCTTTGTTTTAATTATCACTCAAGAGCGTGATACACTTGCTCACGTCTCTGATCAACTTGGCAATGCGCTTCTGTGTAGCCTCCATGTCCGCATCCGAGATGGTCATCATCTTTGCCATCTTGAGACTCTCATAATCATGCTTAGCCTGAGTCAACTGAGACTCAAGCTGCTTGATCTTGGCATCACGCTCATCTACCATCGCATACAGATCGTTGTTCTCCTGTTTGAGTTCATCAAACTTGAGTATCATCTGCCTTACTCTAGTAGCAAACGTATTGATGTTTTTCTCATTAGCACTCATTACACTTCTTTTTGGCTACAAATATAAGGGAATAATTTGAAAGAGACAAATATTCGCCCCATATTTTTATTAAATTTAATGAATAAGAGGGTTACTTGCCCATCTTAGCCTTGGCTTTCTCTACCTCCTCATCTGAAGGACGTGGCTCTTTCTTCGCCAACATCACTACTTGATAAGTGAAGTCTGTCACCCACTTCTGGCTGAATCCGAGACGATGATTCAACTGGCGCAACTGTACGACAGTCTTCAGCACGCTAGGATCGGAGAAGTCATTCTTGTTGAAGATGTCATCCACAGTCTTTTGCGTCATATTATAGAGCGCTTTCTTCATGAAGGAAGGAAGGCGGAGCTTGAACTTCATCAAGTTGCCCATCAGCATCATCAAGTCTTGCGTGAAGGTCTGGAACTGTATCAAATATACATTGACATCTTGCAATTTCTTGCAATTCTTACGGATGCTCTGGTCGATTTCCTTGAAATAGTCATCGTCGGTATTGTAGATGCTAGACATCATCTTCTTGACCTGCGACTTCTCGCCGATACCCAATCGGTTGTTGACGGTAGGAACGTGAAAAGTCGTTTTGAATACACGGAGGTCGGGAAGCATTGCCAAATTGGTAATGCCCAACTGAGAAGCCAAGGCAGCCTGGAAATAGACACGAACCAAGGTCATGTAATCTTCCATGCCACCTACTTTATTCTCTTCAGTTTTACGACCGAATAGTTTTGAAAATATTCCCATTTCTTACTAATCTTTACTTTTAAATTCTGTTTTATTCTGCAAAAATACAACAAAATCGCAAAATATCAAAATTCAGAGCTTGTTTTTTGCGCCGTATGCATATATTTCTTGTAAAAATGAAACTTTTTACCTTATTTATTTTAAGATATGGAAATATTTCACTACCTTTGCATCGTTTTTGAATATGCAAACACAACACAATCAATTGTTGCAAATCAAAGAAGCCCATGAAAGAGGTTTACAGAGGAAGTGATCTAGTAAGATGGTTGGTAATAGTCGCAGACTTTATCATCCTCAACATTCTTTTTGTCATCGCCGTCAGCTGGGACAACATCTCAGTTCCGCATATTTTTTATCATACCCACAAAATAACTTTGTTCGTACTGAACTTCTCTCTTTTCATTGGAGAGTTTCTGTTCTCGTCTATCATCCACTATAGAAGAGTGAAGTTCTACCAAGTCTTGGGACGTACCTTCAAATTACTGCTTACCACGATGGTATGCTTCAACTTGACGATGGCGTACCTGCTCAAGAGTGGGTATGAACTCATTAAGTTCAGCTTTTTCTTTGCCGTCGCTTTCTACATCATGTTGCTCATATCCCGATTCGTCGAACTTCAGATTTTGAAGATCCTTAGAGCCAAGGGCAGAAACAGCAAGACCGTGATGTTTATTGGCAACGACCCAGCTATCATCGAAATGTACACCATCATGATAGAAGACCCTTCGGCAGGCTACCGTGTACATGGATATTATGCTGATACAGAAATACCAAATGCACCCAAGAACCTGACCTATTTAGGCAACATGGAAGTCTTGGACCAAGTAATGGACAACACCATTAACAATACCATCAATGGCATCCCAACAAATATCGAGGAAGTATTCTGCTGCCTATCGCACGACTATTCCGACTACATCGTTCGCCTGATGCAGTATTGTGACAAGAACGTGATTCACTTCTACTACCTGCCTCGACAGTTTGGTGAGTATAAGTTGCGCTTGGAACCTCAGTACTACTTGGGCAAGAGCGTATTTACGAATCACCAGGAGCCCTTGACGAGATTTGGCAATCGTGCCGCCAAACGCACCTTCGACATCATCGTCAGCTCCATCGTCTGCCTAGGTCTGCTTCCATTCTTGCCCATCATCGCACTCATCATCAAGATTCAGAGTCCGGGACCTATCTTCTTCCGTCAGGCAAGAACGGGATTGAACGGCAAGACTTTCCAGTGTTTGAAGTTCCGCTCCATGCACGTCAACAAGGATGCAGACTTGGTGCAAGCCACCGAGCACGACCCTCGCAAGTTCGCCTTTGGCAACTTCATGAGAAAGACCAACATCGATGAGTTCCCACAGTTCATCAACGTGCTGAAGGGAGACATGAGCATCGTAGGTCCAAGACCTCACATGCTGCATCACACTGAGATATATGGTTCCATCATCGACAAGTACATGGTGCGCCATTTCTCCAAACCGGGCATCACGGGATGGGCACAAGTTACGGGTTATCGTGGAGAGACCAAGGAACTCTGGCAGATGGAAGAGCGCATCAAGAGAGACATCTGGTACATCGAGAACTGGAGTTTCTGGCTTGACATCCGCATCATGTACCTGACAGCCAAGAGCATCATCATCCACGACAAGAACGCATATTAACAACATAATCCATTATAGAATATGAAAGGAATAGTACTAGCAGGAGGTTCTGGAACACGCCTCTACCCCATTACGAAAGGTATCAGCAAGCAGTTGATTCCTATCTTCGACAAACCGATGATATACTATCCAGTCTCCGTACTCATGTTGGCTGGCATCAAGGATATTTTGATTATCTCCACCCCATTCGACCTGCCTGGTTTCCGCCGTTTGCTCGGTGATGGTAGCGAGTTGGGCGTTCACTTCGAATACGCAGAGCAACCTTCTCCTGATGGACTTGCCCAAGCTTTCATCATCAGCGAGAAATTCATCGGCGATGACAACGTATGCTTGGTATTGGGCGACAATATCTTCTACGGAGCAGGCTTTACCGGACTCCTGAAGGAAAGCGTGAAGGCTGCGGAAGAGGGAATGGCTAGCGTCTTTGGCTACTACGTCAACGACCCTGAGCGGTATGGCGTGGCTGAGTTTGACAAAGACGGCAACTGCCTGAGCATCGAGGAGAAGCCAGAGCACCCTAAGAGCAACTATGCTGTGGTGGGACTCTACTTCTATCCTAACAGCGTAGTGGAGATAGCCAAGAACATCAAGCCTAGTGCTAGAGGCGAGTTGGAAATCACCACCGTCAACCAAGAATATCTGAACCAAAAGGCACTCAAGGTACGTACCTTGCAGAGAGGTTTTGCATGGCTCGACACAGGTACACACGATAGTTTGTCGGAAGCCAGCACCTTCATCGAGTGCATCGAGAAACGCCAAGGTCTGAAAGTGGCATGCCTGGAGGAGATCGCTTACAAGAGAGGTTGGATTACAGCCGAGCAGGTGAAGGAACTCGCCAAGCCGATGCTAAAGAATGGCTACGGTCAATATCTCATGGAACTGGCTGAATCCAAGAGATACTAGTAACCAGGCTCAACTTTCTGGCTACCCTATATATAAAAGGTGTAGTCCCCTATATATATAATAAGGTATATAACAAGTAGAAATACAAACATCTAAAATAATGGAAGAAATCAAGAACTTAGAATTAGAGAGTATTCAGGAAAACGAAGAGAAGTCCAGCTTTGACTTCGCCGTGATCTACACGACG
>FR893268.1:65513-73377 GCA_000436035.1 Prevotella sp. CAG:732
CGACGCTCATCCTGAACTGGAAATGGTTTGTGCTCTCTTTGATTATCTGCTTGGGTGCAGCGCACATCTATCTGCGCTATGCCACACCTATCTACCAGGCAGCAGCAAAGCTGTTGATCAAAGAGGAGCAAAACGGCAGAAGAGGTAACTCCATACAAAGCTCTGCCAACCTAGGTATCATTTCCAACAGCAATGGTATCGACAACGAGATGGAGATTTTGAAGTCTAGAACTTTGGCTCAACAAGCTGTCTATGACCTCAAACTCTACACCACCTACCGCCATGAGGGTAGAATCAAGGACCACTTGATCTATGGTGAGCAGGAAGTCAATGTAGATATGGACTATGAGCACTTGAAAAAGCTCAATGCTCCTATGAGCTTCAAGATTACACGAGAAGGCAGAAACTATCACGTGGTAGGCTCTTACTTCGTACCTATCGACGACAACTCTTACAACCCTGGTCCTGTCACTGTTGACAAGGTTATCACCGCACTGCCTGCCACTCTCGGCACACGTGTGGGTATGGTCAAGTTCACGCAGAATGGCAACTATATGTTGAGAGATGGCGAGAGCCTGAAGGTGACCATGATTGCGCCAGAGATTGCCGCTGGCAAGTATGTGGGAAGCCTCAGCGTAAGCCCTTCTACTAAGGCGACATCTATTGCGCAACTCGTCATCACTGACGAGATTCCACAACGTGCCATCGACTATCTGAAGCAACTCGCCATCGTCTATAACAGACAAGCCAACGAGGACAAGAACCAGATTGCAGTACGCACAGAACAGTTCATCAACCAACGTTTGGAGAAGATCAACGCAGAGTTGGGTAACACCGAAGGACAGTTGGAGAACTACAAAAAGCGCAACAATATGGTACAGTTGAGCATGAATGCCTCTACAGCCTTCAGCAACGCTGACTCCTATGCACAGAAATTGAACGAGGCGAACACACAAGTTGCCTTGCTCGATGAATTGACCAAGTACATGAACGAGCCTAGCAACAGACACCAGCCTATCCCATCCAATGTAGGTTTGAACGATGCTAGCGCCACTTCTCTCATCAACAAATACAATGAGATCGCCTTGCAGCGCAACCAGTTGTTGCACAGTGCCAGCGAGTCCTCTCCTACCGTCACTCCATTGACATCCCAATTGGACGACTTGCAGGCTAGCATCAAGCGTGCGATGTCTCAGGCTCGTGCCGGCTTGAACATCCAGCGCAATAGCATCGCTTCTCAACAGGGCAAATACCAGGGACAAATCAGCAATACCCCTGAGCAAGAGCGTATCTTGACACAGATTGGTCGCCAGCAGGAGGTAAAGTCTGGCTTGTACTTGATGTTGCTCCAGAAGCGTGAGGAGAACTCCATCTCATTGGCAGCTACAGCCGACAAGGGTAAGTTGATAGACAACCCTGTATTCGCAGGCAAGGTAACTCCAAAGGATTCCATAATATTGATGATCGCCTTCGGTCTCGGTTTGGCTATTCCAGCCCTTATCCTCTTCTTGTTGGCATTCTTCCGCTATAAGATTGAGGGTCATGATGATGTAGCGAAGTTAACCAAGCTTCCTATCATCGCCGATGTAGCCATCGCCAGCGACCGTGCCAAGACCAAGGCAGACATCGTGGTACACGAGAACAAGAACAACCTCATGGAAGAGATTTTCCGTAGTCTCCGTACCAACTTGCAGTTCTTGATGAAGGAGCACGACAAGGTCATCTTGATGACATCTACCACATCAGGTGAAGGTAAGACTTTCATCGCTTCCAACGTTGCCATCAGTTTCGCATTGCTTGGCAAGAAGGTCGTATTGGTTGGTTTGGACATCCGTAAGCCTCGTTTGGCTGAGTTGTTCGAGATAGACGACCATCACCATGGTATCACCAACTTGCTCATCAAGGACAATATCACATGGGATGATGTCAACAAACAGATTGTCAACTCTGGTGTCAACAACAACCTCGACCTCTTGATGGCTGGTCCTGTACCACCTAACCCAGGTGAGTTGGTTACAAGAAAGAGTTTGGAGGAGACTATGGACATATTGAAAGAGCACTATGACTATATCATCATTGATACAGCTCCTGTAGGTCTCTTAACAGATACCTTGGCATTGGGTCGCATCGCAAACGCTACAGTTTACGTTTGCCGTGCCGATTACACCCAGAAGTCAAGCTTCGGACTCATCAATGGTCTTGCTTACGAGAAGAAGATGCCAAATATGAGCATTGTCTTGAACGGTGTCGATTTGTCTAAGAAGAAGTATGGCTACTACTACGGCTATGGCAAATATGGTAAGTACGGCAAGTATGCTAGCTACGGCGCATACGGCAAGCAGTACGGCTATGGCAGCTATGGTTCATATGGTGCTTACGGTACCTATGGCAGTTATAGCAACAGTCACTATGGTGACAAGAACGACGACAGTGTAAAAAGATAAAGAAAGATGGCAACAATAGCAGTAGATTTTGATGGCACCATCGTCACTCACGAATATCCTAAGATAGGAACTGAGATACCTTTCGCCATCGAAACATTGAAAATGCTCATCAGAGACCACCACCGCCTCATCCTATGGAGTGTGAGAGAAGGACATCTCTTACAAGAGGCTGTGGATTGGTGCAAAGAAAGAGGCGTGGAGTTTTGGGCTGTCAACAAAGACTATCCTGAGGAGAGTCTTGAGAACAACAACCACTTCTCCCGCAAGTTGAAAGCCGACTATTTCATTGATGACCGCAACATCGGTGGTCTCCCCGACTGGGGACAGATTTATCAAATCATCAGTCAAGGAAAAAGCTATCGTACCATCATCAAGGAAAGCCTTGGTGCAAGCCAAGAACCACCTAAGAAGAAACATTGGTGGAGCCGAGGATAAGGAATATGATAAAGATGTAGAGCCCTATCAGCTCTCACATCATTCAAGAAAGCGTACAGACGTAAAGTTTGTACGCTTTTTTATTACCCACAAATAATGGTTTTATATATGAAAAAATGGAGTAAGGTTCATTGGGCAACGAAGTAAGGTTCATTGGGCAACGAAGTAAAGTCCGTTACAAAAGAGATAAAACGTCGTGCAGAGCGTGTGATAATGCAGTGCAGAGAAGAAGCTGATGCCGTGCAGAGCAGACAGATATACGACTAGGAGTGTAACCTCATGCGACTAGGAGTGTAGCCTCATACGACTAGGAATGTAGCCTCATACGACTAGGAGTGTAACCTCATGCGACTAGGAGTGTAATCCCTACGCCATGAAAGGATAAAAAAAGCGTGGCTTCGAAAAGAAACCACGCTCAAAACATATGATATGATTAACTCTATCTTTCTAATTAGAAGAAAAGATAGCGGTTATCAACAACCTTTGCGTTGAGATAAAGCTCATTCATGAAGTTGCCAGCATACTGCATTGACTTCTGACGGCACTTCTGCTCCTGAGACTTCTCATCGAACTTAACAGGACGATTAGACTTGCCTGTTACCAGGAAGAGATAAACACCAGCATTACCCTTTACTGCGTGAGCAGAGAAAGCACCCTTCTTAGTTGCAGCAACTGCACCAGAGAGAGCAGGCTCGCTAGCACCACTTGAAGCAACGAATACAGGAGCGGCGAAAGTAATCTGGTTAACATCAGATACCTTAGCACCCTTAGCCTTAGCAGCAGCGATGCTCTTCACACCATTCAACTTAGCCTCAATCATCTCAGCCTTCTTGTCCTTGATAACCTCAGCCTTGATCATCTCCTTTACCTGTGGATCATCCAAGCCACGGTAACCAATGCGATGAATCTTATCGAGTACAACTACCAACAAGTGATCGTTGTCACCACACTCATACAATGGAGATACAGCACCTTCCTTAGCCTCAAACAACCACTTCAAAGCCTCACGAGTAGCGTGGATGTTTGCCAAGTAGTGAACAGATGTTGTCACATCCTTCAAGTCCTGTACATTGTAACCACTCTTAGCTGCGTTCTTCAAGATATCGTCAGCTGTCTGGTTAGCACTTACGAAGCTAGAGAACTTGTTGTAAGCGGTACGATAGGTATCCTGAGAGAAATCGATGCTCTTCTTGATAACAGCAGCGGTATATTTCTCAACCATTGCCTTACGATCGCAAACCTGGAGGATCACATAACCCTGCCCCAACTGAAGTTCTGAAGTAGCATTCACAGTCTGAGTATTCAAAGCATTGATGAAAGCCTTGTTGTCCTTATCCATAGTCTGAGCATACTCATACTGCTTAGTTGTCATCCAAGCCTTCTCACCAGTCTGACCATACTTCTTAGCGATTGCCTCGAAGTCAGCACCACCAGCGATAGCACCCTGGATAGAGTCAGCCTTGGTCTTAGCCTCAGCTACTAAAGGAGCAGCAACCTGGATAACACGGTACTGAACAGAGTCTGGCAACTGCTGCTTAGCAACCAACTTCACGATGTTCAAAGTGTTGTCTGCTGCATTTGCCTTAACAGCAGAAACCTGACCTACGCTCATAGAATCGAGCTGAGCAGCGATGTCTTGTGGATAAGCCTGCTTGCTAACAGGGAGACCCAAGTAAGAAACTGTAGATGCAGCCTTGCGTACTACCTCAGTAGGATCAGTAGCTGCTACGAGTTGATCGTGGAAACCAGCCATCTCCTTGTTGATAGCAGAGCGGTCTGCCTGAGAAGCACTCACCTGAACATCAACGAACTTGATGTCGCGAGTCTCAACAGGCTGCTTGAAACGAGCCTTCAACTCATCATACTTAGCCTTCAAGTCGCTCTCCTCTACCTTCACCTTATCATCCTGGATGTCTGAGTAAGGGAAAGCAGCCAACTGGATTTTGCTCTCCTCGTTCTCCTCCTTGAAAGCCATCTTAGCCTCTACAGGATTTGAAAGGAAGCAGTGTGCGAGCAAAGACTGATACTTCTGAGCCAAAGTCTGCTGACGAAGTGTCTTCTCGATGAATGACCAATAGTTGTAAATCTTGGTATATTGCTCCATCATCTGACCATTAGCTGAAGGATTAGCCTTCTGAGCCTTGTAATCAGCCAAGAACTTCTGCAAAGAAGCTACGTCGAAACGACCTGTCTGCTGATTGACAAAAGGAGTCTGCTGAAGCATTGGGTTGGTACCTGTCTTCAAGATGTCCTGAAGTTCGGCGTCTGTTACGGTAAGACCAAGTTTCTCTGCCTCGTGAGCCACAATCTTGTTCTGTACGTAAGAGTTCCAAACCATGTCCTTTACTTGGTTCATCTGCTCCTCAGGGAGATTGTCTTGTCCCTGCTGCATCTTAATCACTTCGGTGTACTCATCAACGAGCTTCTGGAATTCCTGCACATTGATTTTCTCACCATACACCTCACCGACTTGCTGACGTTCGTTGTTCTTTGCAGAATCACAAGAACGGAAAGCTTCCTCAGCGATGAATGCGAAGAGGCCGAAACTGATAATACATACCAGAATGACACCTCTTTTTCGAATTGTTCCTAATGCTGCCATTACTTTTTTGTTTTTATTTTTTATTGTTTTATTTTCTTTGTTTCTAAGATGGCTCAGCAACGTTTCCTTGGGAAAACAGATGACTAGTAGCCAATTGACTGCAAAAATACAAAGAAAATCGCAAATAAGGGAATTTTTTGCCACCTTTTTTGTCATACAGTAGCAAAAAGTAGCAAAAAAGGAAAGAATAAAAGCACTTATCCACAGGAATAAGTGCTTTTTGACGTATCTCATTGATATTCTTTACAAAATATGCAACTGTACCAACTCTATCTTGCGAGAGGTGGATTTGATAATCTTAAACTCATATTTGTCGAACTTCACGACCTCATTGAGCTTTGGAAAACTCTGATATTCATGGAGTATCAAACCGCCTATGGTCATGTACTCGTCGCTCTCAGGCAAGTCTAAGTCAAACATCTCGTTTACTTTGTCTATCTCCAAACGAGCCGACAGGAGATAATCTCCATCTGCTGTTTGCTTGGCAACATATTTCGTAGAGTCGTGCTCATCCTCGATGTCACCAAAGATTTCCTCCACGATGTCCTCCAAACTAACCAGTCCACTGGTACCTCCAAACTCATCTACGACGACACCAAGCGTCTTCTTCTGCTGCAAGAATATCTTCATCAGTTTCTGTGCCTGCATCGTCTCTGGCACGAAAGGCATGGTGCGGATATGGTCTTGCCATTTCTTAGGACTGCGGAAGAGTTCGGAGCTATGGATATAACCCTCGATATGGTCGATGTCCTCCTTATAAACAACAATCTTAGAGTTGCCACTCTCCACAAATTTCTGTTGCAACTCTTCCAAGGAGGCATCCCAATCCACCGCCTGAATCTCGGTACGAGGCACCATACAGTCCCTCACCTTGGTATCAGAGAAATCCAAGGCATTCTGGAATATCTTAACCTCGTCATTGATGTCGGAATCCTTCTCTGCATTGTCGATACTTGACTGAACCAAATAGTCCAAATCCACCTTTGAGAAGCCATCATCAGCACTCTCATCATCCATCTTCAAACCGAATACACGAAGAATCACCTTGCTCAAGAAAGTACTGAACTTGCTAATCGGCCACAAGACCACATAGCAGATATAAGCAAACGGACTAAACACCGCCAACAAGCGGTTAGGGTTTGCCTTGAACAAAGTCTTTGGAAGGAACTCGCCGGTGAAAAGCACAATCAAAGTAGATAATATGGTATCAGCAGGCACCGTAAATCCTGCATCCATACCTGCGAATATCGTATTGTCGAAAAGACGAGCTATCAGAATACCATAGATAACAAGAGCGATATTGTTGCCCACCAACATGGTGCTGACGAAGCCATTAGGATGGGCATAAAAGAGGGAGATGATACGCTGCGTAAAGCCGTTTCTCTCCTTATCCATCTCTGCCAACATACGGTTGGAAGAGACAAAAGCAATCTCCATTCCGCTAAAGAAAGCGGAGAAGACCATTGTAATAATAATACCAATTATAAGACTAACACCTACTTGTTCCATTGTCTATATTGTTATATTAGTGCATGAGCGGGACAGAATTCGTCGCACTTCTCGGTGTAGCCTGAGGGCGCATATTCCGCTTAACGGAATCAGGTTGCGAACTCAAAGTATCATTCTGAGTACCAGCCACATCACCCTTCTCGAAGCTACCTTTCGAATTGCTCACGAAGTATCTTGTCATCTTCTCATCACTCCAAAAATGAGACCCCTGCAGTGTTCTTTCAGGGGTAACCAACTTACTAAACACATCACTGGAAAGTTCATGCTTGTTTTGGTCCCAAGTGAGTTGCTCGCTGGTGAAACGGAGTCCATCCTTGGTCAATATACGTACTCGCCCATAGAGTTTCCACACCTTCAGTTGGTCAAAATAGTAAGCCGTATCACTTTGGATATAGCTATTGATATGAAAAGTCTCATCAAACTGTTCGAGCAAGATACCTTTCTCGAAAGTCCAACGTGACGGATTCTTGGCAGTATTGACCTCCCATCGTTCCGTGACAATGCGATATTTCATCACTCCAGAGTCGCTGACAAGCGTATTGACACCATACGAAGTCATCATCGCCACCGAATCCTTGGCGAGGATAGCAGGCGCAGTATGCTCCACCTGTTCCTGGCAAGCCTCCATGAACAAGAGCATCAACCCTCCGAAAAATACGTTTCTTAATCTATACATTATTATATATGTAAGACACTTACTTGACTTTCATACCAAAAGAGAGGAGAATTACTTCATTCTCCACTTTCTGAACCACTCCTCATTGAAAGTAAATCCAATGTTAAGACGGAAGGTATTCTCTGAAATCAAATCCTTGGCAGAACTCTTCACCCACTGACCGCTGATGTTCAAGAAAGAACGGCGGGGGGGGGGATT
>FR893268.1:73411-94442 GCA_000436035.1 Prevotella sp. CAG:732
TAGGAATGCCGAAACCTGCGCTAACAGACAGTTCCTTAGGACCCTCATTACCATTCACCTTGAAATAAGGAGTGGCATAGCTGACACCGGCACGGTATCTGATGCGCTTGAAGAAGTGACGGTTGTACTCGCCATAGCAATACTGCATACCGAGATTGAACTTACTGCGATTGCTATATTCACCTCCTACATTATAGGTTTCTCTGTCATCACCCACCTTCTTATAGACTGCAGGATAATCGGTGTTACCCCACTGCTGCAAAGTATAATCGAAGCCTACCTTCCACTGGTCTGCATGATTCCACATCAAACCCACTCCATACATATTAGGAAGCTTGAAAGCCTTGTCGATAGCGAAAGCGGCTGTATCAGCAGTACCCGTCTGAGAGTTGTTGGAAATCACGCTCATATCAGCAGATGCGCCTAGGTTATGACCAGGAGAGAAAGTCGCACCCACGGTCAACCAATCTTTCTTAGCCACCTTAGCTGTATATTGTACACCGAGGTCAATCTTATAGCTGTTTACCTGTGTAGAATAGGTACGAGTCAAAGTATTATAGTTGGAATTACTATAAGCATTGCTAGCATACTTATTGTAATCACCCCAAACATAACTTACATTGGCACCAATAGAGAAGCCCTTCACTGGCATCCAACCAGCACCGACATATACCTGATGAAGTCCACCCTCACCATTATAAGTATTGGTATAGGTAGCACCATCGAAGTTAGGACCTACCTTACCCGTACTGGTATAATTATATCCCACATTGGTAAAAGGAAGGATACCGAAGCTGACACCGACGTGTTTGGCAACTCGCAAACCAGCTACCACATACTCGAAGTTAGCATTCTTGGCATTCTTCTTCACACCATTCTCATTGAAGTTGGTAATCTGTCCGGAGATACCAGCATCAAGAATAAAAGACAAAGAATCTATATTGGAATAGGAAGCCGGGTTCAAATAGTTGACTTGGTTGTGCTCATGAAAACCAAGACCCACGCCATTCATACCACGATTGAAACCAGAAGTTTGGTCAGACAACACGCCAAGACCATACTGGCTGTATGGAGAATTAGTACCACTTTGGGCATTTACCATAAGAGTCGAACCCAACAAAAGGGTTGCTAAGATAAGCTTTCTCATTTAGTATAAATCAGTCAAAATTATATTCAGAGTGCAAAAGTATTGAAAAAAAACGAGAAAAAAGAAGGAAAATCCAAAATAATAAGGTATTTTTGCATCGTGAAACGTTTTAAGTACATTTTTAGAGCAATTTTAGCCGTTTTGTTAATCATTTTAACGACTAACGCGGCTGCGCAGGATTTTCCAGGTAATCACTCAAAAGAATCTTCTGCAGGGGCAACTAACGCCCAATCCGAAACTAGCAACATCCCTGGTCTAGCCCCTACATGGTTAGACTCTGTAGATATATCTCTCCTGACTTGCGGACCAGGACAAGAGGTATGGTCATACTATGGTCATACCGCTCTCCGCATAGAGGACAAGGTACATGGCACCGACCTCGCCGTCAACTGGGGCATGTTCTCTTTCCAACAAGATTTCTTTATCCTTCGTTTCGTATTCGGTCTCACCGACTACCAGATAGGAGTCTTCCCGATGCAGCATTTCATCGCAGAATACACCTACGAGGGAAGATGGGTGAAGCAACAAAGACTGGCACTCACTAGAGACGAGAAATGGAAGATACTCACCGCTATCGACGAGAACAATCAAGAGGCTAACCGTACCTATCGCTACAATTTCTTCTACGACAACTGTACGACAAGGGCACGCAATATGATTATCCAGCATCTTGCCTACCACACCACCGACTTCAAGAACGTGGATGCGCACTCCACCTACAGAGAAGAAATCCACCGATGGAATGAGGACCACAGATGGGCACGATTCGGCAACGACCTCCTTTTGGGTTACCAGTCCGACCTTCCTATCAACAAGGAGGAATGGGAGTTCTTACCTGAGAATCTCTACAACGACTTCGAGGTCGAAGCAAGAAAAGACACAGTCCAGCAAGGCAAGCTCGTGAATGTCTATCCGACTAAAACGCCATACATCAAGTTGGTAGATAGCACGTTCTACATAGTTGCCCCACAAGCAGAGGTCACCACTACGGAAAGCATCACTCCCCGCATGGTGTCAGTCATCTTGGCTATTCTCATCGTCCTCATTACTGCATGCGAAGTGGCAAAGAAGAAGAACTTTTGGTGGATGGACACCCTATTGCTAATCGCCACAGGACTGCCAGGACTCATCTTATTGGCAATGGTATTCTCACAACACCCTACCGTGCAGGTCAACTTCCAAATGTTGATACTCAACCCTCTCAATCTCCTCTTCGTTTACAAGGTGAGCAAGAAGATGAGAAAAGGCGGAATGCACTGGTACTATAATGTATGGGGCACCTTGCTCGTCATCTCCCTCTTCATGCAAATATGGCAGGATTACGCCGAGGGCATGATCATCTTGGCATTATCTTTGCTAATGAGGTACGCATTGAAAATGGCAGCCTACCAATTGAAGCATTAAGCAATAACAAAGCAAGCATTAGAATGCCATAATACAAACAAAAAACAAACAAAGAATGATGGTAAATAGATATATCACAGCCCTTCTGGTTGTCCTTGCGGCAACAGGCATGGAAGCGCAGACTTATCAGCAGGCACTGAAGTTTGCGCTCACGGATATATCCTACGACGAATTCATCCAGCAACCGGAGGCGAAGGCGTTGGAGGAAGACCTCCTTTGCGTCATCAAAGCCATCAAGGAAGCCTCAGAGGATGAGTCCATCAAGACGACATACCACCTATCATCGGCACTTCTGTCAGCCGATGCTTCTGACAATCAGACAGACCATACACGTTATATTTGTTTTTACCCAGCCGTGGCACACAAGTATCGTGCGCCATACGGCAGCATTGTTATTCGAGGACCCGACACTTTCATTGTCAAAATGTAAGCAAAATCAAGGAATATACCCTCCTATCGGGCTTTTCTTGATGAAAGATTGCTGATTTACAGATATTTTTCGTAAATTTGCAACCAATTTCAAACAAAGTACAACATCGAATAACAATAAAAAAGATAAATATACAATGAACTTTAACAAATTTCTCCAGTCATTGTTCGGCAACAAGTCAACTCGTGACATGAAGTTGATTCAGCCAATCGTAGAGAAGATTAAGGCAGAATATGAAAATATCAAGACCTTGAGCAATGACGAACTCCGTGCTAAAACAAAGGAAATCCAACAGTATGTACAATCAGCCGCCAAGGAAGAAAAGGCTAAGATAGCAGAACTCAAGGCTAAGATTGAGGATACTCCTATCGACGAGCGTGAGGCTATCTTCAACCAGATCGACAAGTTGGAGAAGGAAGCACTCGACAAGTATGAGGTTGCCCTCAACGAGGTTTTGCCTACAGCTTTCAGCATCGTCAAGGATACCGCTCGCCGTTTCGCAGAGAACGAGGAGACTGTGGTTACAGCCAACGACTTCGACCGTGAGTTGGCAGCCAACCCAGCCAACGACTTCATCACCATCGATGGTGACAAGGCTATCTACCACAATCACTGGACTGCAGGTGGCAATGACCTCAAGTGGGAAATGGTCCACTACGACGTTCAGCTCTTCGGTGGTGTTGTTTTGCACCAAGGCAAGATTGCCGAGATGGCTACTGGTGAGGGTAAGACCCTCGTTGGTACCTGTCCTGTATTCTTGAATGCCTTGACCGGCAATGGTGTTCACGTCGTAACTGTCAACGATTACTTGGCTAAGCGTGACTCTGAGTGGATGGGACCTCTCTATATGTTCAATGGTCTCTCTGTAGATTGCATCGACAAGCACCGTCCTAACTCCGATGCTCGTCGCAAGGCATACATGGCTGATATCACCTTCGGTACCAACAACGAGTTCGGTTTCGATTACTTGCGTGATAACATGGCTACCAGTCCTGCCGACTTGGTTCAGCGACAGCACAACTATGCCATCGTCGATGAGGTTGACTCCGTGTTGATCGACGATGCCCGTACACCTCTTATTATATCTGGTCCTATTCCAAAGGGTGATGACCAGATGTTCGAGGAGTATCAGCCATTGGTAGAGCGCCTTTATGAGGTTCAGCGCAAGCAGGCTACTGAGTTGCTCGCCGAGGCTAAGCAGAAGATTGGCGAAGGTACCAAGACCAAGAACCAGGAGCTCTTGGATGCAGGTTTCTTGGCACTCTATCGTTCATTTAAGGCGCTTCCTAAGAACAAGCCATTGATCAAGTACCTCTCTGAGGAAGGTATCAAGGCTGGTTTGTTGAAGACTGAGGAGTACTACATGGCAAACAACAACCGTGAGATGCCTAAGGCTGTAGAGCCTTTGTACTTCGTTGTAGATGAAAAGTTGAACTCAGCCGACTTGACCGACAAGGGTACAGACTGGTTGGCTAAGCAGGTAAACGATAAGGAACTCTTCGTGTTGCCAGACATCACTACACAGTTGAGTGAGTTGGAGGCACGTACCGACTTGGACGACCAAGCTCGCTTGGACAAGAAGGATGAGTTGATGGCTCACTATGGCGTACAGAGTGAGCGTGTTCACACCTTGCAGCAACTCTTGAAGGCTTACACCATGTTCAACAAGGACGACGAGTATGTTGTCATGGATGGCGAGGTGAAGATTGTCGATGAGCAGACAGGTCGTATCATGGATGGTCGTCGTTGGAGCGATGGTTTGCACCAGGCTATCGAGGCTAAGGAGCACGTCAAGGTAGAGGCTGCCACACAGACCTTCGCCACCATCACTCTTCAGAACTACTTCCGTATGTACCACAAGCTCTCTGGTATGACCGGTACAGCAAGTACAGAGGCTGGTGAGTTCTGGGACATCTACAAGCTCGATGTAGTGGAGATTCCTACCAACCGTCCTATCGCCCGCAAGGACTTGGACGATCGTGTATATAAGACAGCTCGTGAGAAGTATCGTGCCGTTATCGACGAGATTGAGGAGATGCGTAATGCAGGCCGCCCAGTCTTGGTAGGTACTACTTCTGTCGAAATATCAGAGTTGTTGAGCAAGATGTTGAAGATGCGTAACATCCCTCACAACGTATTGAATGCCAAGTTGCACCAGCAGGAGGCTCAGATCGTAGCCGAGGCAGGTCGCTCAACCAATGGCAAGGGTGCCGTCACCATCGCTACCAACATGGCAGGTCGTGGTACCGATATCAAGTTGACTCCTGAGGTTAAGGCTGCAGGCGGTCTTGCCATCATCGGTACAGAGCGTCATGAGAGCCGCCGTGTTGACCGTCAGCTTCGTGGTCGTGCCGGTCGTCAAGGTGACCCAGGTTCTTCAGTATTCTACGTATCATTGGAGGATAAGTTGATGCGTCTCTTCGCCAGCGAGCGTATCGCCAAGGTAATGGACCGCCTCGGCTTCGAGGATGGTGAGCGTATCGAGAGTCCTATGATCAGCAAGAGCATCGAGCGTGCTCAGCGCAAGGTAGAGGAGAACAACTTCGGTATCCGTAAGCACCTCTTGGAGTATGATGACGTGATGAACCGTCAGCGTACTGTTATCTACGAGAAGCGTCGCCACGCCTTGATGGGTGAGCGTATCGGTATGGATATCGTCAACATCATCTGGGACCGTGTGCTGAACATCGTCAACAACAACGACTTCGAGGGTGCCAAGGAGGAGTTCTTGAGAGTACTCGCCATGGAGATTCCATTCAGTGCCGAGGAGTATGAGACCGGTAAGCCTGAGGAATTGGCTGAGCGTGCATTCCAGGAGGCTATGGCTTCCTTCAAGCGCAAGACCGACCGCATCCAGACGACTGCCCTCCCTATCATCAAGCAGGTGTTCGAGAACCAAGGCGATCGTTTCGAGCGCATCATGGTTCCATTGACAGATGGCAAGCGTATGTACCAGATTCCTTGCAACCTCAAGGAGGCTTACGAGTCTGAGTGCAAGAGCGTAGTCAAGGAGTTTGAGAAGAGCGTGGTACTCCACATCATCGATGATGACTGGAAGGAGAACCTCCGCAAGCTCGATGAGTTGAAGCACTCTGTACAGAACGCTAGCTACGAGCAGAAGGATCCTCTCTTGATCTTCAAGTTGGAGAGTGCAAAGGTTTGGGATGCTATGATCAATGATATGTACGACCGTATCGCCAGCATCTTGATGCGTGGTCAGATTCCAGTTATCGAGCAGGAGCAACCTGTTCAGGAGGCAGCTCCAGAGCAGCGCACACAGCAGAACTACGTAGAGTCTAAGGTTGACATCGACGAGGAGCGTGAGCGTGCTGAGCGTGCCGCACAACAGGCAGCAGCCAACCAAGACACTCGTGAGGGTGCAGGTCAGCCTCGCATTCCTTACCGTGCAGAGCGCATGCCACGCCCTAACGACCCATGTCCATGCGGTAGTGGCAAGAAGTTCAAGAACTGCCACGGCAGAAACATCTAAGATTTAATACTGACGAGATGCCCTGCGAAGGCGCATCAAAATCACAAGAAATAATGATAAGAATACCTAGATTTGATGATACTCTCATCATTTCTAGGTATTTTTGTTTTTAATAACATCATTGCTACCCAGTTGCAAATAATTATTAGTAATTTTGCAGCCGAAATATAATATAATAAGGCATGAGATTATCAGAACTCAAAACAGGAGAAAGTGGCGTCATCGTCAAGGTGTCCGGTCACGGTGGTTTCAGAAAGAGAATCATCGAGATGGGATTCATCAAGGGCAAGAAGGTAGAAGTACTTCTCAACGCCCCACTCCAAGACCCAGTGAAATATAAAATCATGGGCTACGAGGTGTCACTCCGACACAGCGAGGCTGACCATATCGATGTCGTCTCCGTAAACGATGCAAAAAACGATAGTGAACTCAACAAAGCAGACTTTGAAGGCAGAGAACAGGTCAAGGACTCACAAATAGTAGATAGCAAGGAAGCCGACGAGCAAGCCTTGGGCGACAAGATGCTCGTTGCCGAGAAAGAGGCAGACCGCTTGCACCACGTCATCAACGTGGCGTTGGTGGGCAATCCTAACTGTGGAAAGACTTCCCTCTTCAACTTTGCTTCGGGTGCTCACGAACGTGTGGGCAACTATAGTGGTGTCACCGTGGATGCCAAGGTGGGCGAAGCCGATTACAACGGCTATCATTTCAACCTGGTCGATCTCCCAGGCACCTATTCCCTCTCCGCCTATTCGCCAGAGGAACTCTATGTTCGCAAGCAACTCATCGAGCATACACCGGATATTGTCATCAATGTCATCGATACCAGCAACCTGGAGCGTAACCTCTATCTCACCACTCAGTTGATAGATATGCACATCCGTATGGTTTGTGCGCTCAACATGTTTGATGAGACCGAGAAACGTGGTGACAACATCGACTACGACAAGCTAGGCGAGCTCTTCGGAATCTCCATGATTCCTACTGTGTTCACCAATGGACGAGGAGTAGATAAACTCTTCGAGACCATCATCGAACTCTATGAAGGCAAGGAAGATAGCACTTCGCACTATCGTCATATCCATATCAACCACGGACATGAGATAGAGCATGGCATCGAACATATCCAGAAGTATCTGAAGGCAGATGACAGCATCCGCCAACGCTACTCCACCCGATACTTGTCTATCAAACTCTTGGAGAATGACAAGCACGCCGAGGAATATGTGAGCCATCTCAACTCTGCAAAGGAAATCTTTGCCGCTCGCGACGAGGCTGCCAAGCGTGTGAAGGAAGAGACACAAGAAGATAGCGAGACCGCCATCATGGATGCCAAGTATGGCTTCATCCATGGTGCATTGCAAGAGGCGGGATATGAAACCGGTACGGCGAAGGACACCTATCAAGTGACTCACCTCATCGACCGTGTCATCACCAACAGATACGTGGGCTTCCCTATCTTCATTCTCCTGCTGTTCATCATGTTCTCCGCCACCTTCGTCTTAGGCGAGATACCAAAGGGATGGATAGAGGACGGTGTGGCTTGGCTAGGTGATACCATCAGCACGTATATGCCAGATGGTCCTATCAAGGATATGCTCATCGATGGTGTCATCGGTGGTGTGGGAGCCGTCATCGTGTTCCTGCCCCAGATTCTCATTCTCTACTTCTTCATCTCCTACATGGAGGATTCTGGTTACATGGCTCGTGCCGCCTTCATCATGGATAAGTTGATGCACAAGATGGGCTTGCACGGCAAGTCG
The DNA here is from genome assembly GCA_000436035.1 of Prevotella sp. CAG:732. Classification (GTDB taxonomy): domain Bacteria; phylum Bacteroidota; class Bacteroidia; order Bacteroidales; family Bacteroidaceae; genus Prevotella. The sequence goes on from FR893268.1 coordinate 81,646, forward strand.
TTTATCCCACTGATTATGGGCTTCGGCTGCAATGTGCCAGCGGTGATGGCGACGAGAACCATCGAGAGTCATCGCTCCCGACTGATAACAATGCTGATACTGCCTTTGATGAGTTGTTCGGCTCGCCTACCTATCTACATCATGGTCATCGGCACCTTCTTCGCCTTGCAATACCGCTCACTCATCATGATTTCACTCTATCTCGTGGGCATCTTCATGGCAGTGATACTGAGCCGCATCTTCGCTAGCTTCGTCATCAAGGGCGAGGATACTCCATTCGTGATGGAGCTGCCACCTTACCGCTTCCCTACCTGGAAGGCGATCGGTCGCCACACTTGGGAGAAGGGTAAGCAGTATCTCAAGAAGATGGGTGGTATCATCCTCGTGGCAAGTATCATCGTTTGGGCTTTGGGCTACTTCCCTCACGACTCCAAGCTTGATTCACAAGCACAGCAGGAACAGAGCTATATCGGTCGCATTGGTAAGACCATCGAACCTATCTTCACCCCACAAGGTTTTGACTGGAAACTGGATGTCGGTTTGGTATCCGGTGTAGGTGCCAAGGAGATTGTCGCCTCGACCATGGGGGTGCTCTACAGCAACAACGACAGTTTCAGCGATGACCAAGACTACAATGATGAGGATGGCAAGTATGAGGTTTTGAAGAAGCAGATGACTTCCGACCTCAAGCAGACCTACGGCTATAGTGATGCCGAGGCTTCAGCCAAGGCAACGCTTACCGCCTACTGTTTCTTGCTCTTCGTGCTCTTGTACTTCCCTTGTATCGCCACTATTGCCGCCATCAAGGGCGAGACGGGCAGTTGGAAGTGGGCAGGATTTGCAGCCGGATACACTACCCTATTGGCTTGGGTGATATCAGCATTGGTCTTCCAGATAGGAAGTTTGTTCTTATAATAAAAAATACAACGATAAAAAGTAAATTCCCCCGAAGAAAGAGAGATCTCTCTTTCTTCGGGGGAATTTTTAGTTTTTCAAAATGTATATCTGATCTAGAATTTCTCCTTCATCAAGAGGCAAGAAAGTCAATTGATGTTTCTTTTTCTTTCCTATTGGCAATACCATTCTTCGTATAGCATGATTCGAGAGAACATTCTCCTTCCACTCTTCACTTCTCCCTTGAGTGGCATAATCTATAACATGTGTAGTTTGTTTGTCTAAAGAAACTTGGAATCTAAGCTGAGTTCCAGACAGTGGATGAGTTGGAATCATACGAACTTCCACGACGACAGAATCCATAGCATCGCACTCAAAATCATATATGACTTTTTTCCCCTTTTTAGTCATGATAGCCTTTTCTTCATATCCCAATCCTTCACAAGATTCAAAAGAACCTTGCTTACAATCTGCACCCGAAAAGCAAGCTATATATTGCGGTTCTTTACATAACGCCTCTTTAGAAGAGCTTCTTTCCACAGGTTCAAAGACGGGAAGTCTTCGAGGTTGAAAATCCATCATCCTGTGCCATTTTCCCTGATTACAGAACCCAGTATTATAACGCCGAGTTAGCGCAGAAATACTATCGAAAGCAGCATCACTTTTCTCCCAAGAACAAAGCCCGTGTCGAGCTTGCTGGGCGAAAAGCATTTTCTTATTCATCTCAGCAGCAGCCTGTACAGGATATTTGACCAATTGGAAATACGTGTCTTTTTGGTCATTCGGAATCTTTCTAAAGATTTCCTCCACACTATTCTCAATAGCTTCATACTCGGCAAGACGATTCATGATTTCCAGTAAACTCCACGGCATATCACGCACAATACGATAGTAATTGGTGTGATACTCTTCTTCACGAGTATTGCCCATAAATTCTGGTTTCCGAATAAAAGCCAACCTGTAACTCTCCCTCATGATAGGAGACAACTCCTTACCTATCTTATCTCCAAACTCACGACAAAGGAAATCCGTGAGATGTCCTTTTACTCCTTGTTTTCTTACATGATCCAGATTCCAAGCCATATCTAAAAACATTTCTGTTTGGTATTCTGCTGGTTTGAGGTCTCCTACATTCAAAATCCACATCTTCCGTATGCCATTTTCGTATGCAGAAGACATCTGTTGAAACATAAGAGCTGATGAAAACGTGCCAAGCCACAGATAATCATGAGGACGTCCCCAATAACTTACATGATAATAAATGCCATTTCCACCTTTGCGTGAACGCTCTTCTTGTGTAGGCATGTGACGTATATAGCCATAGTTGTCATCACACCACATGAGACAGACATCATCAGGAACTTTAAGTCCAGAATGATAAACATCAAGCACCTCTTTATAAGGAATAAACACCTGTGGTATTTTCGTTACATCGCTATTCACATATTGGGCAAGTAACTGACGTTGATCCTTAAAAACTCTTTCCAGAACTTGTCTCTGCTCATCAAGCGTCTTTGCACCGTTCATAGCTCCATCATGCACACCACGCATACCAATCGTATAAAGTATCGGTTGATGAGCCACATCCTTTACTCGATTTTCCCAAAAACGATAAACATTGCTATCATTATGTACATAGTCATACTCCCCGATGCCTCTACTTCTCCATTCGCCGTTAGCATTACATGCCATGGGTTCACAGTGCGAACTTCCTATATAAATGCCATATTGCGCAGCCACTTCCCGATTACCATTAGTAAGAAAGAACGGAACAGTACATTCATGCATAGCAGGCCAAAATGTATTAGCACGCAGTCGGAGCAGCAACTCGAATATGCGAGAATTAGTCTTGGGTCCAATACGACCAGGTTTATACCAAGGCTCGTAGTTTAGACTTGACCATTGCATCATTCCCCAATCTTCATCATTGATAAATATGCCACGATATTCCACAGAAGGAGATTGCTCATCCGCATAGCCATCCATCAAGGTAAAAGAACTCTTTTTCTTGGGCATAGCATCAGCCCACCATTTCCAAGGAGACACCCCTAATAAACGAGATATCTCCAACAAGCCATAAGCCAAACCATGATTATCACTTCCTGTCACAATGATTTTTCCATCTTTTACCGCAATCTTAAAAGCTTCTTTCTTACCTTTCAGAAGTTTGCTGTCAATATGCAATAATATATCACCAGTTTTGGGAGTTACCACAACTGAAGATTCCAATACATCCTTGCAATCCTCAGCAAACATACGGATAGCTGATTTGACAACAGGTTCCACGGTAGAAGTGTCACACTGAATATTGATTTCCTCACCTGCTTGGATGCGAAAATCCCCAGCTTTCTTACCAAAGACATATACCATATTGGTATTTATGAAATAATCATCCGAACCATACAAGTTCTTTCTCTTATCCGACCAGTTAGATCTTTCGCCCGTCACCTTTACCTCCAAGGTATAGTGATCATAAGGAAGCTGGGGTGTTATTACCCGAACACCTTCTTGTGGCACCTTACTATAGAAATCTATCAAAGAAGAATAAACGGTATCCTTCTTATGATTCAATACAGAAACCAATGCATAACCACTGTGTGCATTCGTTCTGCCGACTACAGCCACATGCGTACCGACAAAATCCAATCTGATAGACTTACCAGTTTGGTTGCTATTCAAAAGAAACGGTTTCTTGTAAGTAGCTTGGTTCAATATATCCTCCGATTTCATCATCTGCACATTCCAAGACTGCCAATAAGAAGGAATGGAGAGTTTCTCACCAGCCACTTGCAACGGCATCCACACGTATGTAGCAGCGGAAGCCTGATGAGGATAAGACCATCTATCGCCCATATACATAGGGGTGCCATCAGGTAGCATCAAAACAAAAGTGCTTTGAGAATTCCAAGTTAAAGTTCCTTCTGGGCAGAATACGCCTTGTTTCTTCCAAGGTCCCGCAATATTCGTGGCAGTGAAATAATAATTGTCATTGCGTTCCCAACTGGTCAAGTTGGAAGTCAAGAGATAATACATTCCATTTTTCTTAAACATGGCAGGCGATTCTCCCATGCCCTTTACATTGGCTATCATCGTATCCACACTGAGATAATCATCGCTCAAACGATAAATCGGTCCGTGATGAGTAAGAAGATAGCCTTTGCCATCCTCGTCCTGAAAAACGCCCATGTCCCATCGTTTGATGGGTTGTCCCTTATATTGAAGTGTTCCTCTCAGTTGATAGTCACCATTGATGGTCTTGCAAGTAGCGATTCCAATATGCGGATCCATATATTTCAAGTCATCAGCGTGCATCAGCATCACATACATCCCGGTTTTAGGACAACGCATCACCTTCACTCGCTCACCCACTCTGTTAGGTCCCAAGATACCATCTTTCTGCACAGGAAGCACCACTCGTTCAAAGTGCCAGTTTACTAAATCCTCGGAAGAATAACATCCAAATCCAGGGAAGGCATTGGAGGTATCGCTCTTATATTCGCCAAAAAGCCAATATTTTCCATTGTCTCGGATGATGCCAGCTCCATGGGCATTCACCGGTTGATGATTTTGGTCATACCAAGGTATGCCATTCACAATGAGTGAAGTTTGTTCTTGTGCCAATATGCTCGAAGAAAAGGAAAATATCCATAAACATAAAAGCACGCAAGCTATTTGCTTAAAATTCTTATCCATATTGCTAATATACTAAATGATTAATACAAAAAATAAGGAGAGGGATCTTGCTCCCTTACAAATCCTAAAAACTATTACAATCTGATACCCAGTATTCTGTTTAAATTTTGGCTTTGTTGCATGACATTCATTGCCACCTCACCTTTACCATATAGATAATTAGGTGAAACCAAGGAAACTCCCATACATAGCAAAAATGCCGTCAATGTAAAATTGTTTCATAAGGTTTTCATTTTTAGTTATTAATATTGTTGTTTCTGGCTGCAAAAGTAGTCGTTTCTTTTCTAAAGGATGGTTTCTTATCAGTCAAGCCACACCGATAAACGTTCAATCAGAATCTCAACAACGTTTTTCTGTCACTCTTCACCGAAAATTAAGCATTTACGGGAGATTTCTTGCAAATCTCATAAAAAACGAGTAACTTTGCATACAAAAAAAGACTGATTATCGTAAACGTTAAATACAGAAAAGATATGAAAAGACTAGCATTTTTACTCTGGCTCCTCATAGAGGTATTCACCTTGTCGGCAAAAGATGATTATCCATTCTTGAATATTGGGTTGAGAGAAGGTTTATCCAATGAATTCGTCAATGACCTGGTTATGGACGAACAGGGATTTCTTTGGGTTGCCACAGAGTCGGGACTGAACCGTATCGCAGGCAATAAATGCACAGTTTTCAAGACTAGCAACTCTAATATTGGAGCTGATTCTTTCATCAATTTACATTACAACAAGGAAAGCAACTCTATATGGATACTGTTCAAGAACGGAAAGATAGATGTTTTTAACTGCAAGACCCAAACTTTCAAGCATTTCTCCGACACGAAAGGAATGCTTCTACAAAATATCTCCGCTATCCATGGAGCATCTGATGGAGGTTTGTGGATTGCTTACTACAGCGGAGACATACAGCATTATAATATCAAAAAACAAAAATTTACAACTTATTCTAAACGACTGTTTCCCAAAAACAAGAATGGTGTCAGATATATCATGGATGATGGAAATGACCATTTATATGTAGGCTTGCGAATGGATGGCATGTATGTTTATAACCTCAGGACAAGAAAAGCGAAGTTCTACAATCACAATCCTAAGGATGAGCAGAGCTTACCAGGCAATAACGTTCGCTCTATTTGTATTGACCACATGAAAAACATCTGGGTGGGCACCAATCTAGGATTGGCTTTATTTGATGAGGCATCAGGTAAATTTAGGACATTTAAGCCTGAGAAGCAGAATTTCCACACTCCAGCAGGCAACAATATCTATCAAATTATGGAGATGGATAACCATACCTTATGGATTGCATCCGACATCGGAGGCATCAGCATACTCGACCTCAATCGCTATCAGCATCCACATACAGAAGAACTCTCTTTTCGGCAAATTACCAAGGAAAACAGTGGCTTGTCTTCCAATAATACCAGAAAGATCATACAAGATTCTTTTGGAAACATATGGATTGGCAACTTCAGCAGCGGCATCGACTTCATCGCTCAATCCACAGCCGACTTCTACACTTTAAAAAACTTGCAACAACCACTCTCCAATACTTCTGGCATCTATTGCGACCACCAAGGCAATCTTTGGATAGGACAAGACAATCTCATCAGCCAATATAAGAATGGTCAAATCTTTCACGAGTGGGATTTCAGTAAATACCTCTTCAATACCTCTGCCACTGTTTATAACTTCATAGAAGACCATCAAGGCAACATTTGGTTTGGCACCAGCGACAATGGGGCGTTGGAATTCAATCCTCATACCCAGCAGTTTACGCATCATCTCCACATTCAAGGACTAGATGTACATGCACTTTATGAAGATAAGAATAGGACGATATGGATAGGAAGCGAAGATGGACTTTATACCATTCAAAATGGAATAGAACGCAAAGAAAATGAGATGAACAAGGTGATGGGAATGACCAATAACATCATCTATTCCATCCAAGAAGATTCGTACGGTCAAATGTGGATAGGAAATTTATCTAAAGGCGTATTTGTTTTCAACAAGCACAAGAAACTCATCGCACACTTAGATGAGCAGAATAGATTGAAAAGTAATTCCATCAACCAAATCCTCATCGATTCCTACAACGGAGTTTGGATTGCCACCTGCAAAGGATTGGCATACATTGAAGATCCTCTAAAGCCCAAGTGCGTCAAGATCTATGATGAGCGACAAGGATTGAAAGATACCCATATTAGAGCTATTTGCGCAGATAAATTAGGGAATATCTGGGTAAGCATGTTCTCTGGGATTGCTTGTCTAGATTTGCACAAACAGCGCTTTTACAACTACGATTTCCAAAGCGGTGTCACGATAGGCAACTTTGTGGAAGCAGCTGCCGCCATAACATCCGACGGCACTATCTATTTTGGTTCACCAAGTGGCGTGTGCTATTTCAATCCACAATTACTTTCTGAACAGAAGACGGTATCACAGGTAGAAATCATCGGTTGCGAGAGAGTGGGAAGATTGTCCGACCAATACCTTCATCGCCTCATTTCCCCAAATGAAGAGGGAGTGATACGCCTGAAATACGATGATAACACCTTTAAAATCAGCTTTACGGCAAAGGATTTCTCACAAGAAGGAAAGGTGGAATATTCCTATATGATGAAGGGACTGGATGACCAATGGTTTGAAACAGAAGGCGACAAAGACGTAACCTTCCGTAATCTCAAGCCTGGAAAATACACCTTTATCATCCGAGCAAAGCTCAAGAACCAAGACTGGAATGAAGCCTCTTCGGCAGAACTGAAAGTGGTGGTAACTCCTCCATTTTGGCTTACATGGTGGGCGAAACTGAGCTATACCTTACTGGCGTTGGGTATCATCAGCTATCTTTTACGCTCCTACCAAAAAGAACTATTACTGCGCAATTCCTTGGCACGAACCCAATGGGAAAGTCAGCAAAAGCAGGAAGTAAACGAGGAAAGACTGCGCTTCTTTACCAATATCACGCATGAGCTACGCACACCTCTTACCCTCATCTTAGGTCCTCTGGAGGATTTGATAGAAGACAAGCGACTGCCCGATTTCGTGACAAAGAAGATTGAAAGCATCCATACTAGCGCCGAGCGCCTGCTCAATCTCATCAACGACATCTTGGAATTCAGAAAGACAGAGACACAAAACCGGAAGTTGAGCGTGGCTCGTGCCAACTTGGGACACCTGATACGAGAAATCGGCATGAGATTCCAAGACCTCAACCACAATCCGAAAATCAAGATTTTGGTGGAGATACAAGAAGGCATTGAGGAGATGTACTTTGATTCGGAAGTGATCACGACCGTCGTCAACAATCTCATGTCGAATGCCATCAAATACACGCCATCTGGCAGTATCACGCTCAGCCTATGCAAGAATACCTCCGAATGGGTTTCCATATCCGTGGAAGACACCGGCTATGGCATCGCCAAGGAAGCCTTGCCACTTATCTGCGACAGATACTACCAGGAGAATGGCAAGCACCAAGCTTCGGGTACTGGCATCGGACTTGCATTGGTGAAATCCTTGGCACAGCTCCATGAGGCCGAACTTCAAATAGACAGTAAAAAGGGAGAAGGAAGCAAGTTTAGCTTTATCATAAGACTAAATAACACCTATCCAGAGGCCTTGCACAAAGACGACGAGAAGATAGATTTGACTGATGCCAACCATATCCCGTCAACAGAAGGCTCAAAGGAAGACTCTGAGGAAAGTGCAGAAAATCTGCGTCCTCTATTGCTCATCGTGGAAGACAACAGCGACATTCGCCAGTACATCGAAGATTCTCTCCAGGAGGATTATCGCATCCTACAAGCTTGCAACGGAAAGGAAGGCAAGGACTTGGCATTAGCACAAATGCCCGACCTCATCGTGAGCGACATCATGATGCCTGAGATGGATGGCATAGAAATGACAAAGATCTTGAAAGAAGACATCAGAACCAGCCATATTCCTATCATTCTGTTGACTGCCAAGACCAGCGCAAACGACCAACAGGAAGGCTATGATAGCGGAGCCGACTCTTATCTGATGAAGCCTTTTAGTGCCAAGCTACTTCAGAGTCGCATCAGAAACATCCTTTCTGGAAGAAGAAGATTGGCAGAATATATCGCACAACAGAATTTCTCCTCTATTCTATCCAAGGAAATGCCAACTGGAGAAAGCTGTCAGAAAAACGAGGAGACGCACCTTGAAATGGAATCTCCTACCGCTCAACTGAGTGAACTTGACAGAAAATTCTTAGAGAAACTCAACAACCTCATCGAGAAGCATATCAGCACCGATGACCTCGACATCGCCTTCATGACCGACAAGATGGCGATGAGCCACTCCACCTTCTACCGCAAGGTGAAAGCCCTAACGGGTATGAGAGCCAACGAGTACATCAAGAAAGCCAAGCTACGTAAGAGCATGACACTCCTCCAGAACGAACAATATAGTATTTCGGAGGTGGCTATGCTGACAGGATTCAATAACATAGGTAATTTCAGGGAAAGCTTCAAGCGAGAGTTTGGAATGACACCATCTGAGGTAAGGAATCATAAGTAAATATTGATGGAATCAAAGTGATAAATACTAACTCCAATTATAATTGTGACGGATTGGATCCCGATGGTTGCAAGAATGTGATTATCCGTAATTGCCATATCGAGTCACACGATGATGCCATGTGCCTAAAGAGTGCAAGCGGACAAGCCAATGAGAACATTCTTATTGAGAATTGCAAGTTCTACTCCACCTGCAATGCTTTCAAGTTTGGCACAGACACACAGCGAGACTTCCGCAACATCTATGCCCGCAACCTCTTGTCGGGGTCACTGACAGAGTCTTCCAATAATTTTCTGAAGCGTAAAGATTGCAGCACAGGAATCACCTTGGAAACTGTGGATGGTGGCAACGCAGAAGAACTTTACTCTCAGAAACGTTCACTTACAAAGTATTGGTGGCGGCAAAGAGAATCTTCGCGACAGAAATATCCTGCCGTCTTCCTTTTTAGAAAGAAGATTTAATAATTTGTTATCCTAAAACAATCTTCTTAACTTAAAAACTAACTTTTCTAAACTAACTAACTAATTTCCTAAAGTAAATTGACACTACTTCTCTGCTGGCATATCTGGCTCAGAAGGCCAATATGGATTTTGATACAGAGGAGACTCACTGACAGTCTTATAATCTGGAGCCGACAACTGCATCTCCTTAACAGGCACAGCTTGCAAGTAATGAGCCATGTGCCAAGTATAGCCATCTCGATAGAGATTACTAGAAGTCATGTTCTTCTCATATGGACGTAGATAATCACTCAACTGCGGACTTGAGACCTTAGCTCTATTACTACCATCATAGTTGGCCTCTGTAAAGTTATAGTAATGAGTCATATCAGAGTTCCAAAGTTTCATACCTTCTACATGATAATGCTCTGTCATCATTTGGTCGAGAGATCTCCAGCGCTGCAAGTCCATCCATCTCAAAGCTTCTCCCATCAATTCGTCACGGCGCTCACGGCGAATATTGTAGAGGATAGGATCATCAAGCAACTTGCCTGCACTATAGGCACCCCAATCCAACTTTTCCTTCTCCATCTCTGTAGCAGCAATGGTTGTGTTAGGATCGATGGCATCACCAGAGAAACCAGCTTTCTCACGGATTATCTTCCAGTAACCAAGAACCTTACCACTCAAACTATGAGTCAACATATACTCAGCCTCCATATAGTTGAGCAAAGCCTCACGAGCACGGAATGCACAAGAGGCATTTGCAGACTTATCCTTCTGGCACTGCTTACGATCGAAAGTACCTCCCTTGCGCAAGCAATAGCCTGTAACATACAACCAGTTCTGGGCATCACCATTAGTAATGTCTGGATACGCAGGTTCTACGTTTATATAACGGTCACCCTGTGCATAATCCATATTTTTGAAACAGTTAATCTGTCCTGGAGTTTTTAGGAATATCTTTAAACGTGGATCACGATGCTCAGCCACCTTGCTCACACTGTTGTCATCGTAAACGAAACCATCATGTTCCGCATAGATAGGCTTACCATCTTCCATCAGGAAACTTTCCACCATACTACGAGTTACACCTGTACCATAGTTGTTACGTTGCACAGCATCCTCAATGATATTAGTATGACCTTGACTGGCATTGTACTCACGCCAAAGCAACACCTCATCATATTTTGACATATCTGTGGTACCAAACATTTCAAAGTAAGGATTTGAATCACCTTCCTTCTGAGGAACCACACCATTATTCGCCGTCAAGCTACCTTTATACTTCTCTGCTACCGTTTCAGCAGCCTCAGCTGCAGTAGTCAAGAAATACTTGATTTCATTGTCGATATTGCCAGATGGGTACTGGTAGTTCGCATTGTAGTCCTTAGTCTTGCCTGGCCATCCCTCACCATTAGGCACGAATGCTGTGCCCTTGAAATAGTTGAGGAAAGTTCCCTCATAAAGAGCCACACGAGACTTCACGAGCATCGCCACATCTCTGGATACACGAGTATGACGCTTCTCAAAGTTATCCGACATATAAGTCATAGCAGTATCCAAGTTAGCAATGATGAATCGAGCCACCTCGTTACGAGGGCTTCGTTTGTCATTAGCTAACAACTTAGGCTCATTATCCGTCTGTACCGCAGTAAGAATAGGATAGTCACCCCATAAACGGAGCTTACCAAAGTATTCCCAAGCTCTAAAAAAGTATAATTCACCGAGATATTGACGAATGTTTTTGTCTTTGCCAGTAATTTTCTTATTATTGTAGTTGGTAAGACAAGTGTTCAACTTGTAGTTAATGGCACGAATGGTACTAAAATTCCAGTTACCATTGGTAAGTCCTACCTTCCACTGACCATCCAAGTACTTACTATCAGAGCCACTTCCTGCTTGATTATCAGTATTCACATCACTACTATAGAGGCCATAGCCATAACCATGAGATGGCAACTGATCGTAGAAACTGTTGGCACATGCCATTACCTGGTCTTCTGTCTTAAAATAAGACTCAGGAGTAAGATATGATGGAGGCTCTTGATCGAGCAAGTCATCGCAAGATACTAGCACACTCCCCAAAGATAGTGCCAATACGACACCGGAAATATAATGATTCATTTTCATAATTATCTTATGTTTACAATGTTACACTTAAACCGAAAGAATAGGTTCTAGACAGTGGATAAGCAGCACCGCCATTACTAGAAATGGTTTCTGGATCAAACTGCTTGTCCAAGCTCGTTCCTGTCCAAAGATTCTCACCAGAGAAATATACACGAAGTTTATTGATGCCCCACTTGTTGGTCAAAGCAGCAGGAATGGTATAACCCAAGGTGAGGTTCTTCAATCGAATGTACGCAGCATTTTGCAGATACTTGGTCTGGCACTTCAAGTTCTTGCTAGAACCCTGAATTGGACGTGGCAGATAAGAATCTGTATTTACGCTCATCGTACCCTGCTTAACAGACCAAGAATTCTCATCACGGAAGTAATCTTCCATCTCGGTAAGACCCGCACAGTTCCACTGGTCGCCGGTGTAACCAAACATAAACTGACTACCCTGCCAATAATCACGCTTCATCACACCCTGGAAGAACATTCTCAAGTCAAATCCCTTCCATGATGCATTGAGGTCAAGACCAAACTGGAAACGAGGAGTTGAGTTACCTATCACCTTACGGTCGCCTGGATTGTCAAGCGTGCTACTTCCCGAAGAAATCTTGCCATCGCCATTAATATCCTTGTACATGACATCACCTGCAGCCCACTTGCTACCCATGGCATCCTGTCCGCCATTAGGCAATGAAGCCAAGTGTTCTTTCATCTCTTGATCGGTCTTAGCTATACCTACAGTCTCATAGCCCCAGAGTTCTCCCGTATATCTACCCTCGATGTAAGAGCCAATAGAATTGGTTGGGTTGTTCTTATACTTGGTGATTTTGGTACGAGAATCGTAGAGAGAGAACTTAGCACCATATTGGAGACCATTTGACATGCGATCATTCCATCCGATGCTGAACTCCCATCCACGAGCTTGAAGGTCGGTATTATTAGTTTTAGGAGCACTTGTACCTAGGATAGCAGGCAATGCCTGACCCGCACCCACCATGTCGTGAGTATTACGAGTGTACCAGTTGAACGAACCTGTCAAACGATTATGCAACAATGCCCAGTCAAGACCAATGTTGTAAGTGGCCACTCTTTCCCAAGT
>FR893268.1:94466-105917 GCA_000436035.1 Prevotella sp. CAG:732
AAGTCAAACTTTCAGAGATGATACCTGGCGTGGTTGCCGTTGACACCTTCTGACCATTCTGCAACCAAGGACCACCCGTAGGGTTAGCACTCATGGTTAGATAGGTATAGTACCAGTTGGTAGTATTCTGGTTACCCAAAGAACCATAAGAGAATCTTACCTTCAGCATATCCAACCAACTGTGCGACTTCTCCATGAATTTCTCCTCAGCAATATTCCAACCCAGAGAGAATGATGGGAAAGTCTTCCATTGATGCCCCTTGCGGAAACGAGAAGAACCATCAGAACGGAAGTTAGCCTCAAACAAGTAACGGCTCTTGTAGTCATAGCCAAGGCGTCCGAACACACCCACAACAGCCCATTCGTTACGTGCGCCATTAACAGATGGAGCCACGTCAGAACCATTCTTCAGACCATTGGTCATATCAAGCTCAGGTTTGCTGTAATCAATCATGCCATTACGAGAAGCATTGAAGTAGGATTGCTTGTAATCCTCAACCTGCATACCTCCCATCACATGGAAATGATGATCTTTCGCCAATTTGAAGTCATATTCCGAACGGACACTGAAGTTGTAATAATTGTCCTTCTCATTTTTCTCATATACCTCAGAATCGGATTTATTGTAATACATGGCTCCATCCTTGTCGTATTGCATCAAAGGCAAAGTCCAACTATGATTGTTATAATTCTTGATGCGATAATTGAAATTAACAGTGGTCTTCCAATTCTTGATTGGCTCAATAACAAACCCCAACTGATGATAGATATTATCAGTTTGAGTCTGGTTTTGGCCACCATCAGCCCATGACGTAAGGTCAGAGTAATACAATCGGTTACCATTCCAATCATACTGCGGCAGAACTGGCCAACCACGCAAAGCAACAGCCTCATACCACCCTGCTTTAGTAGGATGGTCGTTGTCCTCTCTAGTAAAACGCATGGTATAGTTCAATTTCAACCAATTAGTCAGCTGAGACTCAATCTTGGCTGTACCAGTATATCGCTTCAAGCCTTCATTGCCTACTTTCAGCAAACCATTCTGATTATAAAAGCTACCAGATACATAGTACTTAAAGCGATCACTACCACCACTTGCACTAACATTATGCTGCTGTGAGAAACTGCTTTTTTTGTAAAGTACATCATACCAGTCTGTATCAGCCACGCCATTGGAATAACCACCGAGCCACTGACCAGAGCTGTTGTAACCCAAGACCTCGTAAACCATCTTTCCATCAGCTGTCTGACGTACACCAGGGCTTACGTAGGAAGCATTTGCAAACTCGACAATCTTATCAAAACGCCCCGTACCATCTTCCTTGGTTGCAAAATAAGGATTCCGACCATCATTGACAAAAGCATCATTCATCCAAGACGCAAACTGTACAGAATGCATCAAATGGTTGGTTTTGTTTGGAGAAGAAATTCTGAAATTGTTGTTATAATTAATGGTTGGTTTTCCCTCCTTACCCTTCTTTGTCGTAACAAGGATGACACCGAATGGCGCACGAGAACCATAAATAGAACTAGCAGCAGCATCTTTCAGGATGGAGATACTCTCAATATCTTGAGGGTTAATAGAGTTAATATCACCTTCCATACCATCAATCAAGACAAGAGGATCACCAGAAGTACCTTGTCCAATGGTTGTACCACCACGAACATTGATACTAGGACGAGAAGACACGCTACCGCTAGTTTGTGTTATTTGAAGACCTGGAGCAGCACCTTGTAATGCCTGAACTGCATTAGCTACAGGACGCTCTGCTAATTGTTTGCTATCTACTACATCTACTGCACCTGTAAGGTTTACTTTCTTCTGTGTTCCGAAACCGACAACGACCACCTCGTTGAGCAATTCACTGTCCTGATGCATGGTAACATTCATCAACTTCCCTCCAACAGCTTTCATTTCTACCTTTTTATATCCCATATAAGATATAATGATAGTAGCACCAGGCTTTACAGACAAGTTAAACTTACCATCCAGGTCAGTAACAGTACCATTCGAGGTACCTTTCTCTTTAATGCTCGCACCTATAATAGGTCCTTCGCCATCAGAAACCACACCAGAAACCTTCAGGGATTGCTGTTGCTGAATCTCAGTACTTTTCGCCAAAGTCTCATGAGCCATACTCCCAATAAAAGGAATACTAGACAATCCGATACTCAGCAGCGATGCTGCCAATATCTTTGTGTCAGTCTTAACAATATTAAGCTTCATATCTTTATAAGTTTAAATTAAGTTAGATTGTTAATTCAAATGTCTTATTGACACCGCAAAATTACAATTACTTTTGCATTGACATATTAGTAATTTTCGTCATTCGATAGATAAAAAATCGGCAAAATAGGCATCGAGCACGTATATTCGTCATTTCTAGACGAAAAACGTCGGATTTCTGCCAACTTTGCCGATAACATAGCTAAAATCTAAATTATTAACATAAACTTCATTCAAAAGAGTCTTGCCATCACGGCAAGCACTCTTCTAATAAAAACCTAACATTTATATAAAAGTAAATGATCTACTTAGGAAAGGTAGAGACATCAATCATCCCAAGAGTTCCAACAGTCAAAGTGTTTGGCACCTGCTGTTCCCCACTCAGGGTCTCCATCATTATCGGAACTACCACCACCATCTGAACTCCCATCACTCTCATTAGTTGCAGACCAACCATACAATCCTCCTCCATCGCACAGTTGTTCTGAATTTACAACTGCAAGAATCTCCAAATGTGGAGTCATATATATCTTTTTCATCTTTATCTTATCTTTAATAATTCTCATATCATCTTTTATCTCACAACATATTTCTTATGGTTGACAACGTAAATGCCACGTGGCAAATCTTCCAATCGTTGCACATTTACTTTCTGACCATTGATGGTATAGACATCCATCTTGTCGTTCATCTCATCATTCCAAGGAGCATCCACGCCAGTCACCTCGTTGCCAGAGATGCCATTGATTTCAACCCCCATCCACTTGGCCTGACTCACACCTCCATCTACGGCATGGAACCAGCAACGAAAACCTTTCATGCCATAGTCACCCTTGAATAAGTGCAACTTACCTTGATTGAAAGTATAGTCACCAGCCTTAACATGAGCACCATCAAGGAAAGTTTTGCCCTCATAATCTTGTGTCAAGATACCATGGAAAGCATAACCATCCTTCAACGTTTCTGCATCCACAGAGGCATTGATAACGTTTTGATTTACATTAGCTTTATCCATCGACACATTGTTTACCACATAATAAGGAGTACCCACTGTCACGTCAAAGGCATTCAATTCACGAGTATTCGTATCTTCATCCAATGTTGTCGTGTAGGTATAAGCTGCTGTATGCTCAGGCTCTATGGTTGGCCAAATAATGTAAGGCATGTTTGCCTTCAAGAAAGCGCCTTTTTCCTCTGTGTCGTAAATACTCTTGTCATCTTGCACCAAGAATTGCAAACGATTATTTCTCACACCATTGTATCGAGCTAGTTTTGCGTCAATACCAAATGTTGTATTAAACTGATCTGCAGTCAAATCAACTGGCAGGATAATCGTGTTCCACATTTTCTTTGTCAATAATCGGTGCAAATAGAGTATAGAGTTGTTATATTGCTTATCGCCCGTTTCCTTGGTGATATAATCGAAATTGGTAAAATCCTCATCCAACACCAAGTTATGGCCATCAGGAAGACCACAATATTGCAAACGGAAAGCATCAACTGCCACACCAGTCTCTGCCGGCACATTCTCACCATCAACTTTAATACCCAATGTGAGAGTGGCAACTTTGGAATTGTCAGTACCACAATCTACATAAATCATCAGCGTATTTGTATAATCACCATAAGATTTATAGTAGCGTTCTGCTTCTGAGTTAGAACCAATATCCGTCTTAGAGAACTCACCTATTTTACTTGCAACGGTTCTTATTGGTGAGGTAATTTTAACAGCATCTGTTTTTGCGAACAAGGAAGCAACATTATAGCTTGCCCCATTTGGCACATAGCATTCTCCTTGACATTGAATCTGGTACCATCCACTCTTATTAATGGACAATTCTTGATACATCGTTCCTTTGCCACCAATTATTCTCGCTGACCAATAGCAACCATGCTTACTATCACCACCATTGGTGTCTCCAGAAACTACCCATGCATATTCATTTTTGGTAACATCATATTTTTGGTAATGCTTATTAATACCAACAAAAAGAGTAGCAGAAGTACCACTTGTAGGAGGTTCAAATTTCCACTGTACTTGTTCTATACTATAACGATGGAAATCAGGATCTCCCAACATAAAAGTGGCATCGGCAGGCACACCCTTCAATTGCACCGTTGTCTTTTGAAACTCGCCCATCAAATCTTGCTGCGTGACAAGAATCCATTTAGCTCTACTACCATTACCTGTTAAATCATCATTCAACGCTGCTGTACGAACATATTTATTGTCAGAATCAACAAATAGGTAGCTATCCGAAATATTAGGATGCTGGGTACTATGAATATAATACACACTGCTACCTTCTGCTATTGGGTCTATCATCCATTGCCCCTCACCATTGTCTAAATAAGGTTCATTACCGCTAAAGCCCAAATAGTCATCTTTATAGGAAAATTGAGAATTTTTGCAAGCAGTTTCTATATAATACCTATCAACAGCCTGACCATTCACGGTAACCTGCTTCTTTAGAATCCAACATTTGATACCAACATCATTTACTATTGTATGAGTTCCCCACCAACTTCCTTGATTTAAGAATTTACCCGTCAATGTATTATAGAGAAACACGGTTTTCTTAGGATTGCTGCGATCTGCATCACTCACTTTTGGCTTTGTAGCCGTTTCATCCTTAGACGATGCCAACACATCATCAAGTGCATTACCCCACCACTTAGTACCAGCTTCTTTATGATACAGATTAAAAGAATCGAAATCTATCGTCTGCCTGCTTCCATTAACATCCAATTGCAAACCAAACTCAAGGGTTCCACCAGTTACCAGAGTCTCCACTTCATAAACCTTAGGTTGACCAGATTCAATAGCTTTTTTTTGGTCATTGAGATACAAGTTGACGATTCCACTAAAAGAAGAAGAGACCGCTACGGTCAACTTATATGTTCCATCAGGCAAGCCTGTCTTTTTTTGGTAAGCCTTACCTTTGATGGCACCCTTCCATTGATATAACTGCCAATGGTTTTGATCGGCAGAAATCAAACCATCACCTTTAGCACCTGTACTAACCTTGTTTGTCGTTAAAGAAGAAGACACATCCAAAGTCCATCCATTAGGCGCACCATTTACAAAGGTCTCATCGTCAAAACCGGCATTGGTGACATACTTCCCTGTCACATTACTTTGTGCAGAGGCGGTGGAAGCCATCGCTGCCATCAACACACTAGCTAAAAAGAATCTAATTCTACCCATAAATATATATATTAGTTATTGTTTTACTTAGTAAGGAATCATAGAATGACGCTGCAAAATTATAACTTATGCAACATATCTAGGGAGGATATTCAGTCAATTTATGTTTATTATCGGTCATTGTGATAAATAATAATCAAAGGTACGACCGCCCAAAAGCATGTCGTACCTTTCTAGTTCGTATTGCATTAGTTTACTTGCTCAGTTTTGTCACTGTCCCATCAGATTTTTTTACTAAATACACACCTTTCGTTGGATGTGCGACTTTATTACCAGACAACGCATAGTAGGCAACAATTCTCTTTTCAGAATCACTTGAGACACTTTGGATGCCAGTAATGACTCTAGGATTCTTGGTAATCAACACACAAGAAGTCTCTGGCATGACGACTTTACCATTTAATATAGTCAAGTTTGCTTCAGCCACCCAGTTATTATTAGCATTACAATAACCTTTCTGCGCCTTGTAGCCATTATACTTCGCTGGAAGTGTGAAAGTACCACCAGCTGTAGAAAGCAAAAACACCTCTTCATTGCCATGACGAACAGCCACTGCTTGCGTTTTTTGATCATCTGGAACAAAGCTGATTCCATCAAGACCACTCTGACTACAGGTTGAGTTACCTGCATAGTTATACACGTAAAGTCCACTACCTTGTTTCATCTTGGCTATGTCTTGGTTTGCCAAGTTGAGGATTTGGTTGCGCTGACGAACGAGGTTGATGTGGGAGCGCTCTGTCAAAACATGCCCCGAATTAGAGTAGAGCCCATTTCCATCCACAGGACCCAAATTGTAATAATTGAAAGCCTTATCACCTGCAAGAGCTGCCATCTGATAAATAGGTGAATTGGAATCTTTGGCATCAATCTCCATAATCATACGGAAGTTTTTACCTTTCGTTCCTAAGTAACCACTCAAGTCACCCTTTACCGAATTAGCATTAGTTCCATAGATGTCAACACCCACGAAGTCGATATTGGTTCCTCCATTGTTACGCAAGTTTTCATTTGCCGTGGTTCTGCCACTCGTCTCATAAGAAACGCAATTTAGACGAGTCCAAGTCACATATTTCGATTGCTTCACAGCAGCACCCACATGATGGTAATAGTCTATGATTTCCGAAGAGGTTGCCGCATTGTCGCCATGGGCACGAGCCTCATTGCCCAACTGCACTCCTATCACTAAATGAGTCTTGCCATTATTGGCATCCCAAAGTGCTATGTGCTCCATGACACGTCCCAACACATATGCATCACGACTTCGCAAATTTGTATCTCGCCAGTCAAGTGAATACTCCCATTCCTTACGAAGCATGTTGAACTCAGAAGTTCCCTCTAGAGAGCATACATAGTCAGGAGTACGCAATTGTTGTTTGCCATTGACATTCCATAAATACTGAATGCGACCGCCACTGCTCCAGGAGAACCACAATAGTTCCATCTTGACACCATATTTTTTACACCACCCAAGGTATCTGTCAAGAATATGCCAATCAAAATGATTTTTCTCTGGTTCCACCTCGCTCCAATACAACGGCACGCTCAAAGTGTTGAAACCATCATTGGCTGCTCGTTTGAAAGTAGCCTCGATTTCATCTTCGCTCCATCCTAAGTAGCCACGCATTTTATCTGGTCGAACCTGAATCTCCGTTGGATAGTAAGGTTTTCCATCGACACGAAGCAGATATTTCTCTGAGCCATTCAAACTCAAGTCAACAGAAGAAACCACTTGCGCCGTAGGTACTACCTTAAACTGAGAATTGTAATAATTCTCACGGGCAGCATTCAGCTTATCCTGTGCAACCGTTGCATCAAGGGTTGGATTATTCTCCAATCTCCCAAAGAAAGACTCAGCCTCAGCAATGGCCTTGTCAAAATCAGCAGTAGCTGGATATAATTCTGTGGCACGTTCACTTTTGGCACCTGCAAGTACAGTTTTAAATTGCGCAACCTTCTTACGCTTCAGTTCACATTCAGCCACATAAGCCTGATATTTGCTGAGTTCTTGGTCAATATCAGAGATGGCTGAAATCACCTGATCCGAACTTGCATCTGCACCCAAGCTTTCTGCATTTTTCACCAACTGTGTGAGAGTACTTACATCATAACCATCTTCTAGGTTGGCTAAGATTTCTTTGGCATCCTCTATTCTGCGATTCAAGGTCTTGCGATAACCTGCCGTATCCTTACCTTTATATAATAAGGTAAATGAGTCGAAATCGATGGTAATTCCATTTTTGGTGGCGAAGTTGAGTCCCAATTTCAAAACCCCATTGACTACAACACCCGATACAGTATAGACTTTGCCTACACCAGACTCTAAAATTGTCTCCCCATCATTAGCAAAGAGTTTGATGGAGCCACTAAAACCTGTACATACCACTTTGGCTGAGACTTCATATCGACCATTGGGAAGATTGGACAAAGTTTGATAAGCATATCCATTTAAAGGAGAGCCATCTTGCCACAACTGCCAGTGGTTTTGTCCTGACGGGATCACTCCTCCACCTTTCTCACCTGTACTAATCTTCGATTGAGTAACTTTAGCATCAAGAGTCCAACCTGCTGGAGCTCCGCTTTTCATGGCGCCATCAATGAAGTTAGGGTTGACTATCATGTTGGTATAGTCGATGCAGACATTGTCAGGAAAAGTCATATCCGCAGGCGCATACGCACCATAAGCAAAGATGGCAGAAGTTACTCCCGTCAGACCTTTATGCGATGGAACTAACTTAACCAACTTAACATTATCCAGCCAATCGACACCACTTTCAGAACGATAGAAAGACAAGAACACATTACCGATAGACTTGCTTGGCATCTGGAATGTGGAGACATAGGATTGCTTAGAAGTATTGTTGTTGACTGTGGTATAGGCGTCGAAAGTCATCAAGTCGCTTCCTGCCATCGAAGACCCCAACCAGATTTGATACTTGTGGTTTCCATTGTTCCACCCATCAGAAGTCCAATAATCACAACTGATGCGATAGAGTCCGTTGGGCTCCAAAGCTCCAGCTGTCATCTGCTGACAAAGCCAGCGGCTACTAGTATGCAAAATGATGCTCTTGCTGCCATCTGAACGATAATTAGCATTCTCACGAACATTGACATCACCAACGTTTGCTCCCCAAGTAGGAGTTCCACCATTCCAAGTGTCCCAGTCGGAAGCTTGCCAACGCCCAGAGTTCAACTGTGTACCAGTAGTTTCAAAACTTCCATTTCGCAACAAATTACCAGCCTGCTCTATGTACTTATAGTTGGGAGTCAAAGTGGACGTATAGGCATTTCCCTCAAACACATAGATTTTGCCTTTCGCTTGCACAAATCTTACCTTGACATTCTGAGTAGGCGTATATTGTACTTGTGCAAAAGCGATACTGATACTTTTTCCCTTGGTACCCATTACCTCCAATGTATAGTCATCTAGAATAGGTACAAAATTGCTCATGTCATCGACTTTCTTTCCACCATATTGGTCTGAGGTTGCAAAATGAGGCAAAAGCGTCTGAGCTTTTGCCTGAAAGCTGGTCACCATCATAAAGATGGCGACCAAGCTTGGCCATAATTTAAAAGTAAAATTCATTGCTAAAATATTTTCTTAATTGTCTCAATAGTTCCATCCTCATAGGTTACCTTCTCTACATAAATTCCCTTTTGAGGAGCAGAAAGTTGACGGCCATCAATCGTATAATAAGTACGAGCCTTTACTTTCTTGTCAGACTTGGCATGGATTTCCTTAATGTCTGTAGGTAACGAAGGGGTATCTTTAGAGGAAACGATATTGATTTCCGAAATAGAAGCTGCGTTATCTTTGCAGACAATCTTGAAGTATCGACAAGCATATGTCTTTCCAAAGTCAACCTCAACATCATACATCAACCAATTGCCCGAGGCAATGGTAGTCCAATTTACTCCGTCATTACTCAACTGGAATTCGTAATTACGAACCAAGCCCGTATGCCACCCATCCATGCGAGGAGTAGCCAAGAATCCCTTGATGTTGACCGTCTTGCCCATATCTACCGTAACATGATGTGGCGCAGCATCTTCTCCCCCATCTGCACCACTACGCCAATGAGTACTCAACTTTCCATCAATGAGATAAGAAGCAAGGTAAGCATTACTCTGCTGACAACTGTAATCTACGACTTTCCATCCAGTTCTATCCTCAAAGATATTCTCCGTAGGAGTCTCTCGCCATTCACCAGTCACAAAATTAATGTCGAAACGCTCACGATAGTCCATGCTACAGCTAGTACCTTTGAATGAGATTGGGAAGATGATAGTCTTTGACTCTGGCAAACCTGGGTCTTGCCAACGATCACCCACATAAAGATAAGTAGTTTGCTTGGTTCCCTCTATCTTCAATATGGCAGCAGCCTGAGTATCGTATGCTATGTCATTGCCCACCTTTGTCAAATTGGTCCAACCACTTTTCAAGTTGGTGGTATAAGACATCTTACAAGCATTAGGATCCCAGCCAGAACATGCAGAATTAAACATAAAGTAGTTGTCACCCACACGAACGATTGCCGGAGCCTCACGACCCTTTCCTGCAAAAAGTTGTGTATGCTCCACGACATCGTGATAGTCATCGCTCAAACGGAAGAGACCCAAGTCACGATTTTCATTCGTTGTAGATACAAAGTATGCTGTACCATCATTGTCCTGGAACACATTGCAGTCACGAGACTTCACCCCCAAAGGACGCCCTGTCCAAACTACCTTATAGTCACCATTCACCTTGTCACACTCGAAACAAGCTGCCTCGGATGCGCCATAGTTACCTGACTCATAATGACACCATACCACATATTTATCAGTTTTGGCATTATATAGCAACTTAGGTCGCTCTATCATTCTGCCATGTCCCAACTCTGGGGTAGTAACACCGTTCTCCACAATCTTCTTCTCAAATTTCCAGTGAACCAAATCTACAGAAGAATAAAGATTGATATCAGGGTTCCACCAGCCTGTGCGATCTTCACCACACATATACCATACATCACCCACACGAACAAAGCCAGGAGCATGAGCCTGAACAGAAGTCAAACCACCCTTGCCATTGTCTGTTTGCCAAAGTTTTCCATTTTGGATGGTTATCCACTCTGAAGGACGATTCTTCAAATAGGTCTTCTGCGCCACCTTAATTTCATCAATGATGGCCTGATATTCCTCTACAGTTTTGGCTTTCATTTGTTTAGGCTCGGTAGCCTTCAGGGCTTGCTCAAAGTCAGCCTTTCCCTTATAATTGGTATAAGCCATCTGACGTTTTGCCTCATCAATGGCATTGGTGATACGACTGAAGAGCGCAAATGCTTGGTCGATAGCTTCCAAGTCTGCCAATTTGCCCTGCATCCATTGACGCTGGTCGGTATCTGCCTGGAAGTATTCATTCATTTGATTGTAAATATTCTCCACTTCTGTTCTGCCATAGAACAAGGAACCTTTTGTCTTATCGTACATAACAGTAGCTGCATCACGCATAGTATTGTATATATCTTCGATAGCCAAGAAGTTATAATGAGCAGTCTGCAAAAGATTGACGGCAGCTTGCATAGCCTTATCATCCTGTGCTTTCTGGGCGGCATCAAAGGCAGCATCCATCTCTTCCTTATTGTACCATACTTGGTGGTTTTCCTTAGCTATATCAGCTTGACATACCTTGCTCATGCGAGACAAGATTTCTGCCATATCACCTGCTTGCAAATCCACCTTGGCCAAGGTAAAAGTGTCGAAATCCAAAAGTGCGCCATTCTCAACGTTTAAGTCAAGACCTAGCTCCAAAGTTCCATCATACACAAGGCCCTCTACGGAATATTCTTGGTTTACCGCTGTCGTAACGCTAGTCTTCTCGTCATTAAGGAACATATCCACCGTTCCACTAAAAGTAGGTACCATCAGCATGGTTGCCTTATATCGACCTACTGGCACATTGGTCAACTTCTGATAAGCCTTTCCAACCATCGGACCACTTTGCTGCCATAATTGCCAGTGATTTTGGTCAGCAGGAATC
>FR893268.1:105926-137642 GCA_000436035.1 Prevotella sp. CAG:732
TGATTTTGATCAGCAGGACTCAAGCCATCTCCTTTCAATCCCGTACTAATCTTAGAACTAGCACCTGATGACGTCAGAACAAGCGTCCACCCTTGCGGAGCACTATTGGCAAATGTAGCATTATCAAAGTTTGGATTCACAAGCGCCCAAGATTCATCCGACATCTTATACAGATTAAAAGAATCGAAATCGATGGTCTGATTGCTTCCATTGGCATCTAATTGCAAACCAAGTTCAATGGCTCCATCTGTCACCTCAGCCTCTACTTCATAAACCTTAGGCAAACCTGACACAATGGCTGTTTTTTTGTCATTGAGATACAAGTTGACGGTTCCACTAAAAGAGGAAGAGACCGCTACGGTCAACTTATATGTACCCTTAGGCAAACCTGTTGCTTTTTGATAGGCCTTACCTTTGATGGCACCACTCCATTGGTATAATTGCCAATGGTTCTGGTTGGCAGGAATCAAGCCATCACCTTTTGCACATGTACTAATCTTATTTGTCTTCAATGAAGAATACACGTCTAATGTCCACCCCTTTGGCGCATTATTAACGAATGTACCATCGTCAAAACCTGCATTGACGATATACTGATCTGTCACATTGGTTTGTGCTAGGGCTGCTGAAGACATCATAGCCATCAGCACACTAGCAAACAAAAGTCTTTGTTTATCCATAAGCCTAGTTATTAGATTGTATTTTTTGTTTTGAACTATAAAAATCGCTGCAAAATTATAACTAATGCAACTTCTTCAGGGGCGATAATCGGTCAATTTGTGCTTTTTATCGGTCAATTAACAAAATACACCACAATTTGACGAAAAGAGATCACAAAATAGTATAAATTAAGCGATAAACCGAAACTTATCTCCATAAAAGCACACGATAAGGCAGAATTAATCCTCTAAAAATATTGTCATATCGTTTTCACGGGGCTAACTTTAAATGAGATAAGTTTCACTCAACAATTAAAATAAATGAATTTATTTTGATTTGTCTTCGATTTGCATTATCTTTGCAGCAAGTTACATTAAAAAGTAAGCAATGATGGAGCAGCAAGTAAAAGAAGTACCATACGGAGTGGCTGATTTTGCCAAGGTTATCGAGCAGAACCTTTACTATGTCGATAAGACGATGTTCTTGCCAGAAATAGAAAAGCAACCTCGCAACCTATTCTTCATCCGACCACGTCGTTTCGGAAAGAGCATATTCCTTAGTATGCTCTACTCTTACTATGACTGTAAGCAGAAGGACAAGTTCCAAAAATTGTTTGGTAAACTTTGGATTGGCAAGCACCCTACTCCTCTGCAAGGCAGCTACCAAATACTCTATCTTGACTTCTCACAAATCACAGGAAAGATAGATATTCTGGAGGAAAGATTCAATGCGTACCTCTGCATCACTCTCGATGGTTTCATCCGCACATATTCCAAATATTACACAGAGGAAGAGGTTTCCCTCATTCTGTCCAAGACAGAACATGCCGACAAGTTGCAGCTTCTCTTCCAAGCTGCCAAGACACACAACTATCCTCTCTATCTCATCATCGACGAGTACGACAACTTTACGAATGTCGTACTCAATGAGCATGGCGAGAAGGTATATCATGCCATCACCCATGCCGATGGTTTCTATCGTGACGTGTTCAAGAAGTTCAAAGGCAACTTCGAGCGTATCTTCATGATGGGTGTCAGCCCAGTGACATTAGATGACGTGACAAGCGGATACAATATCGGTTGGAATATCTCCATCAAGCCAGAGTTTGACGAGATGCTCGGTTTCTCTACCAAGGATGTCATCGACATGTTCACTTACTACAAGGAGAACGGACTGCTGCCTGCAGATAGCGACATCGAAGCCATGGTCAACGATATGAAGCCATGGTATGACAACTATTGTTTTGCAGAAGATGCCTTAGATAAGGATATCAGAATGTTCAACTGCGATATGGTACTCTATTACCTTCGCAATTATATGGACAGTGGTCGTCCTCCAAGAATTATGATCGACCCCAATACCAAGACCGACTATGGCAAGATGAAGAAACTCTTGCAATTCGACAAACTCGATGGCGAGCGTCGTGGCATCATCCACAAGATCGCCGAGGAAGGACAGATTATCACCCAGCTCTATGAGTCTTTCTCAGCCTACCAGATTCCGAAAGCTGAGATTTTCCCAAGTTTGCTGTTCTATTATGGCATGCTCACCATCAAGGGTACTTTCGGAAGCCAGTTGATACTTGGCATACCCAACAACAACGTGCGCAAGCAATACTACAATTACTTGTTGGAGGAATTTCAAGACATCAACTATGTCAACCCTATCAACCTCACCACCCAGTTTACCTACATGGCATTCGAGGGCAAGTGGCAGGAGCCATTGCAGCACATCGCTGATGCCTACGCCAAGGTATCATCTGTGCGTGACAGTATCGAGTCGGAGCGCAACCTGCAAGGTTTCTTCATGGCATATCTGAACTTGAACGATTACTATATCACAGCTCCTGAGTTGGAACTCAACCATGGTTACTGCGACTTCTTCCTCCTCCCCGACCTCACCCACTATCCTACCAAGCATAGCTACATCTTGGAGCTGAAGGTGCTTTCTAAGAAGGAATTTGACGAAGAGGCAAAGGATGCTTACAAGGAAGATGGAACGCCTATGACAAAAGCCGAGAAGCAATGGACGGATGCCGTAGAGCAAATCAATCGATATGCCGCGGCACCACGAGTGGAAGCTTTAAGACAAGGCACAACACTTCACAAGATCATCATGCAGTTTAAAGGTTGGGAATTGGCAAGGATGGAGGAAGTATAAGAAATAGAATGAAGTCAATTACTACCGCTAGAACATACATCAGAAAATATAAAAAAGGAATCTCTTGCTTTTCAGAGATTCCTTTTATAATTTCTACCCTTCTACCCTTTTGCTAACCTTCCCTGCAATAAAGGCGATAAACAAGCCGAAGCAGGCGGCGATGCTGATGGCAATGCGAAGATCTGTTGCCTCAGAGAGCCATCCGATGACAGGAGGACCTACCAAGAAACCGAAGAAACTGATGCTCGAAACAATGGTCAAGGCAATGCTCGCCTTCATCGTGCCGAGCTTGCCAGCGATGCTATAGCAGATAGGCACGGAAGAAGAGATACCGAAGCCTACGAGCAAGAAGCCCAAAGTGGCGGTGACGAGATAAGGCAAACCTGCCGCCATCCACAAGCCGACGACAATCAAGGCTCCACAAGTCTTCAACACCTTGCTAGGACCATATTTCGTAACGAAACCATCGGCAAGGAATCGTCCGAGTGTCATCGCTCCCATACCTGCCACATAACCGGCACGGATGAAAGCCTCATCGGGTTTTACTACCGAAGAGAAATAGACACTACTCCAGTCATATACCGTTCCCTCGCAAAACATTCCACCGAAACCCATCAGTCCGAGCAAGAACAGCGTTGGGTCGATGGTACGGAATGAGAACTTCGGCACTTCCTCTTCCTCCGCCTTTGCCGTCTGGTCATCTACGAGATAACGCAAGCCGATGGCTATCACGAGGAGGGACATCACCAAGATACTGCCGAAATGCACAGGGATAGGAAGCGAGGTACTGGCAAAGATGGAACCGACGATACCTCCCGCAAATCCTCCCAAGCTCCACAAGCCATGGAAGGAAGACATGATGTTCCTGCCATACATCTTTTCCAAGAAACATGCCTGCGTGTTGGTGGCGATATTCATCAGATTCGCCATCATTCCGAAAGCCACCAAACTGAGAATGAGATGAAAGACGGTATGGCTGAAACCGATGCTCAGCAATGCCAAGGCATAAAACACTTCCGATACCACGAGCATCTTCTTGCTACCAAACTTGCTCACCAAGATGCCAGAGAAAGTCATCATCAGAAGTTGTCCGATGGGGATGGCAAAGAGTACCGACCCCAACTGTCCGTTGCCCAAGTGCAACAGATGTTTTACATCCGGGATACGGCTTGCCCAACTGGCAAACACCACTCCCGGCACAAAATAATAGGCGGCTACCGCCACTCGCTTGCGCGCCAATTCGCTCAAATTCATTGTCATCCTTTTATAGAGATACTTAATACCTTATTCATAAATGCGGCTGCAAAGTTACGATTTTTTTAGGCAATATCAGCAAAAGAAGATTGAAAAGTGTATTTTTCGAAGAGAATTTGCCTATGTTTTAAGAAGGGAGCAAGAAGGCTGAAATGAATAATTTGCGTTAAAATACGCAAAAACCATCATTTTGTTTTGTAGATAAAACAAAATTATTGTATTTTTGTTCTACGAATAGAACAATATTGCAATTATGATAGAAAAAGAGACCATCAAAGAGATTCTTTTGGAGAATCGAAAAGAGATAGAAAGCCAGCAAGTCGTTCATCGAAACATAGAGAAGGAAGACTTCGCCAACTATGTGCTTATTGGTGTTCGAAGAGCAGGGAAATCATTCATGCTCTATCAGCAGATCCAAGACAACCTAAAAAAAGGTATCACTTGGGACTCGATGCTATATATCAACTTTGAGGATGAGCGACTCATTGGAATGACAGCCCAAGAACTCAATCTTATCCTTGAGGTTCATGGCATGATGTCTGCACAACGCCCTATACTATTCCTTGATGAAATCCAAAACATCGAGGGATGGGATAAGTTCGCCCGACGATTGGCAGACAACAAATATAGAGTATATATAACTGGCAGCAATGCCAAGATGCTGAGCAGTGACGTAGCTACCACATTAGGAGGTAGATACATTACCAAGCATATCTTGCCTTATAGTTTCAGCGAATACCTTTCTGCCAATAATATCCCATACGATGACATGAACATTGCAACCACTTCTGGCAGAGCTGATGTACAGAGATATTTTGCAGAGTATTTCCGCTTTGGTGGTTTCCCAGAGGGAGCACAACTTGCATCCAAACGAGATTACCTCAATAGCGTTTATCAGAAGATATACATTGGCGATATAGCAACTCGCAACAAGATAGACAACCTGTTCTCACTCCGTATTCTGTTTAGAAAGATGGCAGAGAGTGTCAAACAGCCCACCTCTTTCACCCGCCTTTCTAATATCATAGCCTCAACTGGTGCTAAGTTAGGAAAAGCTACTATCATCAACTACATAGAGTACTCAAAGGATGCCTTTCTGATATATCCCATCAAGAACATCGCAGACAACCTCACCAATCGTGAGACCAACCCGAAGTACTACTTTGTGGATAACGGCATCATCAGTATCTTGGCATTGGATATCGACACTTCCCTCTTAGAGAACATGGTAGCCATGGAACTCATCCGCCGATATGGCATAGACGAGCGAGTGTTCTTCTATAACCGAAACATTGAGGTAGATTTCTACATTCCAGATGCTGCCTTGGCGATACAGGTAAGCTACAATCCTCATAAGACTGATGAGACCTGGCAACGAGAAAGCTCCGCATTGATAAAATTCACCAAGGTTTTGGATTGCCAACGCCTCCTGATTTTAAGCTACGACACCGAGGAAACTGTGGAAGTAAATGGCAAGATCATCGAGGTAATGCCTGTATGGAAGTGGCTGATACAAGACTTAAGCAAGATTTTTTGATTTACGAGAAATAAAGAATGGGTAGTCTTACGCTACCCATCCATACCCTTGCACTGCCATATCCACGAAGTGATTGAACAGCAGATGAGTCTTGTCATTGAATGACACACGGTCGTAACTCATTGGCAAATCCTCATTGAGAGAAGTTTGTATCAAGGCAAACACCTGATGGCGAGGCTGTTCATCCTTATACCAATCCACCACCAGCACCTTCTCTTTCTCCGCCAATAACTTCTGATAGAGATTCTTGGCAGCCAATATCACCTTTTGCTCTTCCTCCTTGGTCAACTTACGGTCAGACCTCAAAAGGTCGAAGATTTCGAGTTCCTCTTCCTCCAATCCCATATCCGTGGTGCGACTCTGCTCCTTCTTCAAGTCAGCGATGAGCTGAAGCAACTTCTCGTAATAATCCTCATTCTCACTACCACCAGCATTATATCGGTCGATGATACTCTTATATCGCTGAGAGAATGTGATACGAGTGCAGTTCTTGTTAATCAACTGCTTCAAGGTTCGCTCGATGAAGGCACGTAGGTCATCTATCTCCAACGCCTTATAAGGAGTGCTGTTGATTTCCTTGCGCAATGCATCCACATCCAACTTACTGAGGTCGATGACCTTACCTTGATGGATGCCATACGTAGCCTGAGGCTGAATCTCCGATGAAGCCATACCATCGGAAGCATACGCCGACACACTCTGGTCGAGAGCCTCAGCCATTCTCAACTTCGCCTTTCGCAACTTCTCGTCATCTATCTGATTGCAAAACAGACCATTGAGATAAGCTATCGGTGCAAACTTCTCATTATACCAACCCCTCTCAAATATTTCTGGCTTGGCGGCATCATAGAGATTCATCAGCAGATTGCTCAATACCTTGAAGCGGTCTTTCCACTCATCCTTCTCCAAGATTCGATTATATGCCTTTCGGAACATCTCTAGTTGGTCGAGCGTTTCTCCTTCGGCGATGATGTCAGCCAGCTTGATGCCGAGTTGCAACAAGAAAGCCTCTGTCTCCATGACACATTGGTCGATGTTGGCTATCAACTGCTCGATGTCCTTGGCAGGATATTCTGCGTTATCATCCGTAGAGGCATAGTCAGACAGAGCCTGCTGCATGTACTTGAACACATTCACGTAATCCACGATGATGCCACACGTCTTGCCAGGATATACTCTGTTGGCACGAGCGATGGCTTGCATCAACGTATGCCCCTTCATCGGTTTGTCGAGATAGAGCGTGGAGAGCGATGGCACGTCAAAACCCGTGAGCCACATGGCACAGACGAAGACCAAGCTCAGAGGGTCATCCTTATCCTTGAAGCGGTCTTCGATGTCCTTGCCATCAGGCGTTATCGCTTCCATCTTCTTGCGATGCATTGTGATGTCGAGACCTTGGGCGGCAAACTTCTCTTCCTCGCCATCTTCCTTACTGATGACCACCGCCATCTCTACCTTGTTCATATAGCTGAGACGTTCACTCAAAGCGACACGCTCATCATGCGTCTTTGCCTCATTGCGCTCTTTGATGAGTTGTTTTTTCTCCTCTGCCCAGTACTTCTGCACCTTGTCATACATCCTCACGGCAGTGTATTTATCCACACTCACCACCATGCCCTTGCCCAAGAATCCTCGTCTTGGGAAATGATGGGCGATGTCCTTGGCTATGCGGTCCAATCTGCCATCTCGCTTGATTACCTCCAAGATGCGAGAGGAAGAGTTCTCCAAGAGTTCTTTTTCTCGGTCGTTGAGATTCTCATCTTCCACGATTTGGTCGATGTCGGTATCTAGCCAGTCATTGGTCAAGCCCACCTCTGGCACTCTTCGGCTATAAAAGAGCGGCACGGTACTACCATCCTCGATGGCTTGGGCGAAGTTATATTCCGATACATAATCGCCAAACCATTGGTTGGTGAGTCGCTTGCTGCCCAAGAGTGGCGTTCCGGTAAAGGCGATGTAGTTGGCATTCGGCAAACCGGTGTGCATATTCTCGGCCAACTGCTTATACTGGGTGCGATGAGCCTCATCTACCAATACAAAGATGTCGCTGCGAGTGGAGAGCACAGGATATTTCTTGGTCTTATCGTACTGAAACTTATGGATAAGCGTGAACACCAACGGCTTATTGCCAGAGAGGAACTCCCTCAACTGCACGGCATTCTTAGGTTGGCATTCTTCCTTATCGCCCACCACCTCCGTGCGCACAAAGGTCTTATGTATCTGCGTATCCAAGTCATCTCTATCCGTGATCACCAAGAAGGTGAAATTGCCATGCAACTTGCGCTTCACCTTTCTTACAAACATCACCATCGAATAGCTCTTGCCCGAACCTTGGGTATGCCAAAAGACACCAAGCTTACCCTTCAGTTCCTCCCTGCGCTTCACGGTTTCCATCAGATTGTTCACGCCGAGATACTGGTGGTTCTTGGCGATAATTTTGATGCGCTTGTTATCGAAGAACACGAAGTTTTCGATATAGTCCAAGAGTCGCTCCTTGCGGAAGAGACCATCTATCAAGGTCTGAATACTCAGTCCATGTTCGGCTATCTCCTCCCTGTTCAGTTTCTCCTTTTCGTTATTCACCCTGAGCCATTCGAAGAAGAACTCATAGCCTGCATTCCATGCACCTATCTTGGTTTGCAAACCATTGCTCAACACGCAGATTTGGTTCATGGCAAAGATGTTCGGGATGTCCTTGCGATAAGATACGAGGTTCTTGTTGTAAGATTCCTCTATCTTGACGGTAGAGTTTTTCAGTTCGATAAACACCACGGGCAGTCCATTCACGAAGAGGAGCACATCGGGACGGCGATAGCGGAAGTGACCTTTGATCCACATCTGGTTGACACAATGAAACTCATTGCGCTCAGGATGATCAAAGTCGATGAGCTTCACGATGTCGAAGTCCTCACGATGCTGGTTGCGGGTCTTCACCTTGATGCCATTTCGTATCTGGTTGTAAAACTTGTAGTTGGTATCCACCATATCGGTACCCGAATAGTCCTTGCGGAAGTCTTGGAGGATGTTCTTCAAGATTTCATCGTCTATCTGCGGATTCAGACGGCGCAAGGCAGAGAGGAACACATCGGGCAGAATACACTCCGACGGGTTGGCACGTCCAGTGGATGCCACCTCGTCTTGGTCTTCCAATTCCGGGCTACACTCTATTCGCTTCCATCCGTATTCAGGCTGCGAGAGTCGATTACAGATGGCTTGCTCTATATGGTCTTCACTGATAAATGACTTCATACGCTTATTCTTGGTTTCTATATGATTATTACGCTAGTTGTTATCTATACTTGCCTGTTGCTATAGTGTAAAGTTTGCGCCCATCAGCTGGGTGACGTGTGCACAACACGTGTTGGACATGTGCACATCAGCTGATGTACGAGCGCACAACAGCTGTTGTGCGACTGACAAAGCTATATCTTTCAAAGACATAACCTATATCTTCAAATGACTTTTCCTATATGTTTCAAAGACCTATCCTATATGCTTCAATATTTTTGTGCCAATAGTGCCATTGTGCCACGTGGCATTGTTTATTTTCCTTTTGGCACAATGGCACAAGTGGCACAAACTCACCTATTCACTTACTCCAACAACTCTTCCTTTACTTCCAACTTGCCAGACATGAGGCGAGGGAGAAGGAGGTCTCGCTGGCGAGCAAGGAGGGAGATCTGACGTTTTAAGTTTTGACGAAGTCTATAATTATGCTCTTGAATAGAATTAAATCTAACCAATACATCATTTGTTGGAAGGAGCACCTTAATTTTTTCTATCATACCCTTAGTCAAGAATTTAATTACTGCTCCAGCAGCACCCACTAGGAGTCGATCAAGTTCTGACTGAATAGTATAATAGGAAACATATATATGCTCCACATCATATGGACTCAACACGTACGTTCGCTGATAAGCTTCAAACTGTCCATCATATAACTTAACGTTCAAATCACCATTGCCTGCTAATATTATCGCAAAACAGTCAAATGAGTAATTATCAGCCACTAAATCATTTTTCGAACAAGTAAAGAACTTATATTTGCCATTTTGAGAAGCATAATTTGCATCTTTCTTTCCTGTCAAAATAGGAGATAAGTTACTAAAGTTGACATATTTCCACCCTTTAGGCAACCCATTCTCCATTTCCACATTCTCATGTCCAGGGAAGCGGAAGCGGACGAACCATTCTTTATATAGGTTCTCTGCCATTTTCTCCAAAAGACGAATACGCTTGGTATTGTTCTCTATGAGAGTATCGTATGTGGAGAGGATGGAGGCTATGCTATGCTGAACATCCGAAGAAGGGAAGTTCCACTTTATAGACATTATGCTCTTAGGACTAACATTTACTTGATTAGCTGCGCCATATGCTCTGCAACAAATCATTTCTTTCATTGCTTGAGTTTGCAAAACATAATATATATACGATAACGATGCATTATTCTTTGGTACTATTTTACCTGCCCTTTGATTCAACAAATAAAGTCGATCACTATAATTGCGGCATGATCTTCCTACAACAGAATTAGGCTGATTCATATGGCTTCCTGTCAATGATAAAAGAACATCACCTCTATTTACATAGTATTTTTTATTAATTCCAAGAAGCTCTTTTGAAACAAACTGCATATTTTCATTAATGACATTCCGACCATTGCTAATGTTTCCAATCTTTATTATAGGAATATCCGCTGTTTCTTTTAAATCTTGAGACTTAAAAGCATATCCAGAAAACACTTCGTAATATTTACCAACTTTTGAATACTCCATACTTACTCCTCCCCAAACAAGTCCTTCATATTCTTCTCTATCTCCTTCTGTAAATCCTCTGCCTCAGCACTGAGCTGAGAGAACTCACCATTCAGGGACAGCATTTCCTGACGGAACTCATTTTCAGTCATTCCGTCATCCTCAATCACGACACCTACATAGCGACCAGCATTGAGACTCCAATCATTGTCCTCAATGCCATCCTCACCAGTTATCTTCGCTACTTTACACAAACCGATGACATCGCGATAGGTACCATCAGGCCATCTTTCAAGCAACCAATCCACTTCTTCTTGCTTGCCTTCTGCCTTGTATTCGTTGACCAATTCCCAGAAAGCATCGCTATCACCCTCATAGAGGCGAGTGATGATACCGAGGTTCTTGATTTGCTCATCCGAGAACTTGCGGTGCGCTCTATCCACTTGCGTAAAGATATTACGAGCATCTATGAAGAGAATCTCATCCTTGTGGGTGCGCTGCTTATTGAAGAACCAAAGGGTAGCTGGCAACGTAACCGTAGAGAACATATTACTTGGCAAGGTAACCATCTGACTGATAATGCCATCCTGTATCATCTTCTTGCGGATTTCCAACTCCGAGCCACCTGCATCACTCGCCGAATTAGCCATGACGAGAGCTGCCTTGCCATTCTCGTTCAGAGCCGTGGCAAAGTAACCTATCCACAGATAGTTGGCATTAGGCACAGTTTCCTTCTTATCCGAAGCCTTCTTGGAAGATTTGGTCTTATTGCGTGGCACACCGTAGGTATTGAATCGGGCATCATCAGCCACCTTCTCAAACACCACTTCATCCACATTGAAAGGAGGATTTGCCATCACATAGTCGAAATTGCCAAAGGCATTGTAAGGATCGCTATAGAAAGAATTAGCCTCGGTTATCTCGCCTCGCACATTGTTGAGCAAGAGGTTCATCTTGGCAAGCTTCACGGTATCAGGCTCTTTCTCCACACCATAACAGCGGAAGCTCATCAAGTCTTGGTTGCTGGCATTGTGGCGATGCATATAGCGAGCCGCTTGCACAAACATACCGCCCGAGCCACAAGCTGGGTCCAAGAACTTCTTATCTCCCGTAACTGGGCGAAGCACCTCTACCATATACTGCACCACGGAGGCTGGCGTATAGAAGGCTCCTCCACCCTGACCTTCCGCCAAAGCAAAGTTGCCAAGGAAGTATTCGTATATCTGACCGAAGATGTCGATGCTGATGTCCTCAGGAATATCCTTGAACACTCTGACGATGCGGCTCAGCAACTCCGGTTCTTCCTCAGGCACCAACTGTCCATACACCTCCTTCGGCAAAACGCCCTGCATACGAGGATTCTCTTGTTCGATAGCCTCCATGGCACGCTTCACCAACAAAGCCTTGTTGGCATCATCGGGCGCATCGTTGATATAATCGAAGTAAGCACATTCGGGGAGGAAGAAGCCACACTTCTCCACGGCTACATCCTTGTATGCTCGCTCCATACGAGAGCCTTTATACTTGTTATACTCTGCATCTATCTCAGCCTTATGCTGCTTGAAGAGCACATCAGCATAGCGGAGGAAGATGAGACCGAGAATAGGTTGACCATATTTGTTAGCCGCCAAGTGGGCACCAGCACGCAGCATATCAGCCGAGTGCCAAAGATTGTCTTTGAGATTCTTGAGTTCTAAGTCTGTCATGGGTTTGCATTTTATTCCTATACGAAAACATGGCATACTCCATGGGGAGCATACCTAAGAGCAATGACGAGAACGACAAGGAAAGCCTTATCGCCCAGTGCTACTTGCTCGTCATAAGAAAGAGACAAAGGGAATAAAATGCCGATTCTTTGCCGCTATGAGAATGAGCGTGAACTTAATTCAAGAAAGAGACACTAAAACCAAAAATACCTGAGAGATAGATACAAAAGAAGCGTAGGCTTCCCTTATCTAACTCTCAGGCATTTGGCGTGGCCCTTTCCAAACAGATAAGTTCAGCCCACGCTATAGCGCGGGCATTCACTTTTCTATGTTTGGAAAACATCTGTTAATCGCCAAATTTCGAGAGTTTCCGAATCGTAAACGCTTTGTATATTAATACATTATATGTCTATAAAATTGTTCTTTCTGTTTCTTGTTTTATATTTTAATTGTTATACATTCAGTTTATCGGGTGGCAAAGGCGCAAGTCTCGCCTCCCATTCGAGGGCAAAGATACAAAGAATATTTGAGATAATCGTAATCTTTTACCAATTATTTTTGGAGGATTGGGATATTTATCGTAAATTTGCGGCAAAATATAAATCATAAGATATGGACAAGATTAGATATATCAATATGTGTATTACCCAATTCGGAAAGGCATTCGGAATGCCTTCCGACATGTCTTTCAACTACTTGAAAGAACATAAGGCACTTGATTTTATAGACGAATGTTATGCCGCAGAGCATCTTCTGTCATTGGATGATGCTATACATGATATGTTAATTATTAGCAGAAGGAATGGAGGAACCATCTAATGAGATTATTTCATGGTACAAACATCGACTTCAAAGAGATAGACTTCCAAAAATGTAAGCCCAATAAAGACTTCGGAAAAGGATTCTATCTTACAGATATCAAGCAACAAGCTCTTGATATGGCTGTCAGACGCACGAAATTTTCTAGCTGTGGTTCACCTATCGTACAGGAATATGAATTTGACGAAAGTCTGCTTAGCTCCAAAGAACTAAAAGTAAAAGTCTTTGAAGGTATCAGCAATGAATGGGCACAATTCATCCTTAGCAACAGAAAAGCAAGGGGCAAAAGGGTACATAACTACGATATTGTTGTTGGCCCCGTAGCAGATGATAGCGTAGTTTACCAAATCAACATATTTATGCTACACTTTATCACCATAGAAGAACTCGTCAAAAGATTGGAATATAAAAAACTGAATAGCCAATACTTCTTTGGGACAGAAAAGGCTATTTCTAAACTTAAAAGGATATGGCATTAGAGAAAAAACAAATTAATTTCATTATCGACTGTGATGTAGAAGAAATTGTATCTCTTTTACAAGAGGATTATGGCATGAAGATTCTTGATGCCTTTAATACAGTATATAATTCAAATATTTACAAGAAACTCATTGATACTGAAACCGGACTATATATCCAAAGTCCTTTATATATCTATGAATATCTAAAAGAAGAAATCAATGAGTCTAAACAGAAAGAGAAAATTGCTATATGATCAACGACAGAAGACAACTGGCTGACGTATATCAGCAAACCATTCATATCGTGCAGGAGGGAAGCTATACCTCGGAAAATGGGGAGGAAGTGGAACTCCTGGACAATGAACCGATGCTCAAGGGCAGCCGATTCTACACCAGAGCCTTGGATGCCACCAGCATTCCTACCATCGAAGGCGAGACGAAGATTATCGTGGAAAATGACGACAGCATACATTGCGGACATCAGTTACAAAAGGAAGGCTACAACCCAGTGGTACTCAACCTTGCCAGCCGTCGCAACCCAGGCGGTGGCGTGCTGAATGGTAGCCGAGCACAGGAGGAGAGTCTCTTCCGCAGCACCAACCTCTTCCTCTCCATGTATCGCTACGCCTCCTACGCAGCAGAGTATGGATTGGAGAAAAGCAGATACCAGTATCCCCTCGCCGTTTCCTTCGGTGGAGTGTATGTTCCGAAGGCTACCGTGTTCCGAGCTGGAGCCAAGCAAGACTTCGCCCTACTCGACACTCCTTATTACATGTCGTTCGTTGCCGTGCCAGCCATCAATCACCCAGAGCTAGATGCCGACGGAAACATCACGGAGCATGATGCAGCCATCACGAAGAACAAGATGCGCACGATGCTAAGAATCGGATTGCTGCATGGTCACGACAGCATTGTGCTAGGTGCTTTCGGTTGTGGAGCCTTCCACAATCCTCCTCACCACATTGCCCAACTCTTCCATGAAGTGATCGATGAGGCTGAGTTCAAGAACAAGTACAAGCTCATCGCCTTCGCCATCCTCGAAGACCTTAACTCGCCAAGAGGCGGAAACCTCCAGCCTTTTATCGAGGAATTCAATGGTTGATTACCAGCAATAATCAAGGTGGCGCTTCTCGCACTCGGCTCTCAACGCCGCCAAGAAGTAGCTGCGCTCTGAGACCCAGCCACGCACCTTACGCTCATGGGCAACAGTCGCCTGCAACTTCTCGTCATCATACTCCGCAAAGCAAGCGGCATAATGAGCGATTCTTACCTGAGCATAATTGTTATGCTCGTTACCTACACGCTGTGCATTGACAGCATCATTCACACTCTTTGAATTGTTTGAATTTGTATTCATAAAGATAATTATTTTAAGTTGTTAAACACTTACGCATCCTTTTACCACCGTGGTTATCTCTATGCGAAACTCGGTTGGTGTGCCACAACTGGGCAACTCTTGATGTTTTATCGAGTGCAAAGGTAGCAACTTTTTCTTAATCCACCAAACATTTCTCCATAAAAAGTTTAAAATAACGAAACAATGATATGATTTCACTAAGAAACATTTGGTGATACGAAAGAATAAATGTAACTTTGCCAACAAATAGGCGATCTTATCGCAATCGTATCAACAACAAAAACAACAAACTACAACTAGCAAATGAACAAACAACTACTCGCATCCTTGGCTGCCTCGCTTCTCTGCATGACAGCCAACGCACAAGCACCGGCATTTCCTGGAGCTGAAGGTCATGGCAGATATGTGACCGGAGGAAGAGGTGGAACAGTCGTCCACGTCACCAATCTTAATGATAGTGGAACAGGTTCCTTCCGTGCCGCCGTCAATGGCAGCAAGAAGAAAATCGTAGTCTTCGATGTATCGGGCGTGATTCCTTTGGCGAGCGAGCTCAAAATCGGTGCCAACACCACCATTCTCGGACAGACCGCCCCATCACCGGGCATCACCCTCCGATATTACACCATTCGTCCTGAGAGCAACTGCATCATCCGATTCATCCGTTTCCGTCGTGGTCAAGAGAAAGACGTCAATGATGGCGCCGATGCCACTTGGCAACGCAACAAGACGGGCATCATCTTCGACCACTGCTCCTTCAGTTGGAGCATCGACGAGGTGGCTTCATTCTATGACAACAACAATTTCACCATGCAGTGGTGTACGATAGCCGAAAGCCTCACCAACCCTGGACACAGCAAAGGAGCACACGGCTACGGCGGCATTTGGGGAGGCAAGCTAGCTAGTTTCCACCACAACTTCATCGCCCACGTGATGAACCGAGGCCCTCGCTTCTGCGGTGCCCGATATGGTTGGACAGAATATACCAGCAACTACGATTACAAGACCTACCAGTGGAAGAACCCAGTACAAGCAGAGAATGTGGATTTCCGCAACTGCGTGATGTACAATGCCCAAGGTACTTGCTATGGCGGTCCCGGCGGTGGACAAATCAATATCGTCAACAACTATTACAAGGCGGGTCCTAGCAAGAACCTGAAGGAGACAACCCAAAATGGTATCAAGGTAGATGTAAGCAACGGCAAGGAACGAGGAAACCAAGAGCGCATCACCCTCGTGACCGTGGCAACAAGCGGCAACTCCGACAAGAATCATCCCGAACTATACAATATGACGAGCCGTTACTATATCAATGGCAATACGACGGAGACCACCGCAGGAAAGGTGACCAAGAACAAGGACTGGAATGGTATCTCCTACGACAAGGGAACCCACGAACTCGATGGTGAGAAATATTCAGCTGATACCCACAACTACTATGGCGATGCTGTCAACCACGTCACCATCGATGGCGTATCTTGTGTAAAAATCAAGATGGACAGTCCGGCTCCAAAGGGCGAGGTGACCACCCACTCTGCCGAACAAGCATATAATAAGGTATTGGCATACGTGGGAGCATCACTCTATCGTGACGAGGTGGATGCCCGATACGTGGAAGAAACGAAGACTGGAACAGCCACCTACAAGGGAAGCGTCACCAAGTCGGATGGTATCATCGACCTTGTATCTGATGTGAATGGTTATACGGAAACCAACTTTGGCAAGGGCAGCCGTCCTTCAGGTTTCGACTCCGACAAAGATGGAATCCCTGACGAATGGGAGAAAGCCAATGGTCTGAACCCTAACGATGCCAGCGATGCCCTTACCTACTCGCTAGATGCCAAGGGCTATTACACCAACATCGAGGTGTATGCCAACTCTCTGGTGGAGAACATCATGAAGGAAGAGAACAAGGATGCCATCGAATCAATCGACGAGTATTATCCGAGCGTAAAGACGACTGGCATCGAAGAGACCTTGGCTGACGGCAATAGCAGCCACTCCGCCATCGCCCGTGTGGAGTATTTCTCGCTGAACGGCACCAAGCTAGCGACTTCCACCAAAGGAGTCAATATCAGAAAGACTACCTTAGCCAACGGGAAGATCATCACTGACAAGGTCATCAAGTAAAGCAAGAGTGCAAGACGAGCAGAAATCAATCTGCTGCCTTGCACTCTTTTTATTTCGTTTCCAACTTCAAAGTCTTCTTCGCCTTGCCATTCGTCACCATCAGTTCCACCTTGGAAGCATCGGTCTGCGAACGCAAGATGACCAAGGCAGAACCCATAAAGAGACTACGCTCGGCTGTCTTCGAGAGTTGCTTGCCAGAAGTAGCCAACTCACCCGAAGCCATATCACCGTTGTCAACAGCCACGATGTCGGCACCTCCCTTTACAGAGAACTGCAACTTGGCGAAGGCATTCTGGTCTTTCGGATTCACCACTCTCCTGCCCTTCTTATCGACGGCATAGACACGAACGTGCATCAAGTCCTGTCCATCGGCATGCCATGTCTCAGCATCAGGAACGAGTTTGAGAGCGACTGCCTCGCCCGTGGTCTCTATCTGATGGCGAGCCACCACCTTGCCATTCTTCTTAGCCACAGCCACCAAGGTGCCAGGTGCATATTCGATGCCATCCCACTTGATGCGAGCACGCTGCTTAGGGTCTTCGGAATTCTTCTTCACGCCGAGGCTCTTGCCATTCAAGAACAGCTCCACCTCGTCACCATTGGTATAAGTATAGAGCGAAATCTTCTCGCCCTGCTCACGATTCCAGTTCTCCGACAGCTTGCCTACACCGACATTGATACCATTCCACTGCACATTGCCGCCACCCTTCTCGATGACACCGATATGCACGGTAGGCTCCTCCGAGAACATACTCTTCACGAAGTAAGCATCCGGCTTTGGCTGCAAGGAGATGTCGAACACACCTTGGTTCCAGCCCTTCACAGGCCATCCCATACTCTCGCCGAGATAGTCGATGGCACCCCAATAAGCCAAACCGATCACCTTGTCCCTATCCATCTCATAGAAGTTAGGTCCCATCGCAGCCGTACTTGCCTCACTCTGATAGAAGGTCTTCTCTGGATAACGCTGCATATCGCCAGGGAAGTACATATAGCGATAGTTGTAGGAGTTGACTTCCGTAGCCACCGCCAAGTCGGCAGGAATGTCGTTGGTCTCCAGATTGCGATAGCGAGGGTGCATCGCCACGGTCGTGAGACGAGTATCATCATAACGATGAAGCAGTTCCTTCTGAAGTTTGTATGCCGTCACGCCCCAGTCGTTGAAAGGCAAGTTGGCATACTGCTGCAACTCATTGCCCAAGCTCCAGAGCACGACAGAAGGATGGTTGCGGTCACGAGTCACCCACTCTGGGATGTTCTTCTGCCAAAGGCTTTCCCACTCCACCTTTCCACCGGCATACTGGGTGAGCCACTTGTCATAAAGTTCATCGACCACCAAGATACCAAGACGGTCGCAGAGCTTGAGGAAGTCCTCGCTATAAGGGTTATGAGAAGTACGCACATGGTTCATGCCGAACTCCTTCATCAACTTCAATCGCTTCTCGATGGCACGTGGATAAGCCGCAGCACCGAGTGCTCCCAAGGTATGATGGTTGGCATAGCCCTTCAGCAATACCTTCTTGCCATTGACGAGCAAGCCCTGGCTTGGCATATATTCGATGGTGCGCACACCAAACTGCTCCTTGATTTGGTCAGCCACATTGCCTTGATGATCATAGAGCGTCACCTCTGCCGTATATAAATAAGGTGTATCGCACGACCAGAGATGAGCATTCGGAAGCGAGATGCTAGGCAACTCATATTCACGGTCACGCCACTGGGCATTGAAGTCGAGGTCGGTCTTCTGCTGAGCCACTACCTTGCCATCCGCATCAAGGATGCGAACCTCCACAGGAATCACGGAATGATTACCATCCTTCCCGATAGCAGCCGATGCCGCCTTGTCGATTTTCAGTTGATTGACAATCTCCGCACGGATATTCACCTGTTGATTGTTGACGGTACGGATGAAGAGAGGATGACGAGGGAAGTACAACTTGGAGTCGGTGATGATGAGGTTGACATCACGATAGAGACCGGCACCCGTGTACCAACGAGAGTTGTTGGGGTTGCGAGTATCCGCCTTCACCGCAATCTCGTTCACCTGTCCATACTTCAAGAGTTTGGAAATATCGGCATCCATTCCGAGGTAGCCATAGTCGGTGCCTCCAATGCGCTGTCCATTGAGATAGACATCTCCCACCAGCATAATGCCTTGGAAGTCGAGCACGATGCGCTTGCCCTTCCATTCCTCCTTCGGAGTCAGTTCATAGCGATACCAGCCGATGCCCATCTCCTTGAATCCACGAGGACTCAAACGGCTGCGCACATTGCTGCCCGCATCACTGTTGTCGGGTCGCTCGCTGGCATCAGGAGCCACCCAGTCTTGTGAGATTTGGAAGTCGTGAGGCAGATTGACCGCCTCACCCTGAGCCTGCATCGCAGACTTCAACTGAGATACCTCCGAGATGTCACCACGATGGAACATCCATCCCTTGTCGATACAAATGGTATCACGCTCTGTTGCCGACAGAGACGTCGAAGTCGCTGCCAACAACAGCGTTGCAAATAATTTATAATTTATCATTTATCATTTATATTTAGTTTCCGTCTGGCTTCGTCACATCCTGCTGAACGGAATTGTACCAAACAAACTTGTTATAGTCATCAGGCTGCGCTGGATTGAAGTCCTTCCAGTCGGAGCGCAAGTATTTCACGATAGGCAAGTTAAGTTGCTTCATCCCCATCACCACCATCTTGGCGATTTCGTAGGCGCCGTATGGATTGAAGTGGGTATTGTCGGCGAGCGGCTTCTCTTGTCCTGGGAAGGTGTTGGCAGGATAATGCACCAAAGCCTTCTTGCTGTTCTCATATCCCAAGGTCTCGAAGAAAGTGCGGGTCATGTCATGCAACTCGATGACTGGCACTCCCTCTCGCTTAGCCACGGCACGCATGGCATCAGGATAATCGCCATGTGTCTCCAGTATCTTGCTATGGGTAGCATCATCGAAGCGACGGCGCTGGGTAGGAGTCACAAAGATGATGTTGCCTCCCTTCGCACGTACCTTATCTATAAAGACTTTGAGGTTATAAGAGAAGTTGTACCAAGCACCAGCGCCCGCCATCTTCTCCTTCTGGTCG
Source organism: Prevotella sp. CAG:732 (assembly GCA_000436035.1). GTDB lineage: Bacteria > Bacteroidota > Bacteroidia > Bacteroidales > Bacteroidaceae > Prevotella. Next base: position 125,843 of record FR893268.1, read on the forward strand.
TTATGACCGAACTCGCAGATGACATAGTCGCCCTTCTTCATCATCGTCAGAATCTTGTCCAAGCGATAGGAACCCAAGAAAGAGCCAGCCGTCAAACCGCTCTCTGCGTTGTTGGAGATGGCGACCTCAGGACCAAACCAGCGAGGTATCATCTGTCCCCAACTAGCCCAAGGCTCGTAGGGTTGATCGACTACGGTGGAGTTTCCACAGAGGAAGATGGTAGTAGCGGTCGTGTCACGCTCTATCTTCACCTCCTTCACGGCAGGAGCAGCCCCCGTAAACTCCAGGTTGATGGCGTTGTCCCAGGTATTATAGTTTTTCTCACGATCCTTTACTTTCACTCTCTTGCCTTTTTCGATTTCAGGCGTACGCTTGTTGACCACGAACTCGACGGTCTTAAACTGTCCTTTCTTCGTAGCCACCTCGTCCACCATCAGTCGGCGGTTCTCGGCACGCACCACGGTCTTGCCCGCTTTCTTCTTAGAGCCTAATACCACGGTCACCTTATAGTTGCCATCCGGCACCTCGATGTTGCGAGTGAAAGGTGCATTCGACTTCACGTTCTGAGCCTTGCTCAAATCCAACTGGATGGTTTGAGCCGATATAGGCAGCGACATCAGTAGCCAACTTGCCATCAAAAGATACTTGTGTTTCATCTTTATCAACTTTTACTTCAAATACTTAGCCAAAGGACTCTTCATCTTCTTCAAGCCCTTAGCCACGCTCTTGGCATTGAGTTGCGCACCCTTGAGTGAAGTGTGAGTGTGGTCATGGTTATAATAAGCCTTGGCTTTCTTCTGACCTATCTTGTCGAGCGCATCACCAGAGATGTTGTGAAGGTCGAGGAAGGCAACGCCAGTCTCTGCCACTACCTCACGATACCATTTGCCGTAGGTATCATTTCTGCGCTCTATCTTGCCCTTAGGCCACTCGTTGCGAGGAGTGAGGGAAACGAGGATAGGAGTGGCACCCTTCTCACGAACATCCTGGATGAACTTCTTCAGATACCATCCGAAAGAATATACCACCTCATACTGCTTGTTCTCCTCCATCTGATAGACGTGGCAGGTGTCCTTGGCACAAGGAATGGAGCCACGCATCTTCTTGTCGGTCAGAGAACAGATGTCGTTATGACCAAACTCGATGAGCACATAGTCGCCCGGCTGAAGACTGTTATACACCTTCTCCCATCTGCCCTCGTTGAGGTAAGAACGAGAACTGCGACCTGCCTTGGCAGCATTCACACAAGTTATCTTCTTCTGGTCGAAGACGGTATAAGCCTGAGAGCCCCAGCCCCACATACCATCCTTGTCTTTGTCGGCATTCTTCACCGTGCTGTCACCAGTCAAGAAGACAACAGGCTTGCCAGGCTCACGCTTGAAGTTCTCCACAGGCAAAGCCACATTGATCAGCATCGCCTGAAGCGGAGCGAGATTAGGGTCTTTGCTCTCAGCGATACCCTCTGCTGCCGAACGAGCATTCATCATCGCACCGAAGCGAGAGGTATGGATATGGTCGGTGAAGAAGTGATACTTCTCCTTCCAGTGACCATAGCTATCGAGCTTGGCTGCGGAAATCTCATTTAGGTCAACGAATGGCACGCCCTCTTGCTCAGCCACCTGCTTTGCCCACAAGCCGAAAGTCTTGTTAACTCTCACGATCTTATCGTTCTCATCGTAAGCATCACGAGGGGTCAACGACATCAAGATAGGATGTGCGCCGAGTGCCTTACAATCGTTGATATACTTACGCATGTACTCACCGTAGGTATAGACGGTCTCCCTCACTCCCGTCTCCTTGATAGTGACGTTGAGGGAATCCTTGCCAATGCCAGGGATGCTGGCACGGGCACGACCGCTATCGTAAGGACCATTGTCGTTATGACCGATAGAGATGATGACCCAGTCGCCCTTCTTGATGCCCTTGCGCACATCAGGCCAAAGACGATTATAGAAGGTACGGCTGCTCATGCCACCGAGGGCTTGGTTCTCTACGGTTATCTTGTTCTCATCGAAGAACTCATGCTCATAGTATCCCCAACCCCACTGACCATTGTTGCCATTGCCGAGGGTACCATTGCGCATGGTAGAGTTGCCTATCAAGAAAAGCACAGGGTTGTTGCCCTTGCGGCTCGTTCCTGGGGTGATACGTGCAGTCATCGCCTTGTTGAGACTATCCACAGTGTTGTCTATCACATGGTTGACATCCTCCATAGGACCAGCCACTTGTTTTGTCTTATCGTTAGACTGTGCGAAAGTTGTTGTCGCAGCAGCCATCAAAGCTATTCCAAATAATATTCGTTTCATTGTTTCATTCATTTACACCTTAATTATATATAAGAGGGAATCATTCTTCATTTTTCACAGAAGATTCTTCACTCTCCACTTACTTTCTCCGCCTTGTCTGGGAGATAATATCCGAGATGTGGAGGCTGATTGTAGCCCACATTCTGCCAAGCCACCCCCATGCGATAGATATGGTCGTGCATCAAGGTAGGTACACGATAATCTGTCGGGATATTGGTGGTGAAGATGTTCAGATGGGAGGCATCGCTCTCATCCCAGTAGATGACCTCCTCACGCCAATCGCCGAAGAGGTCGGCTTGCAGATTAGGCGTTGCCTTCGTCCAGTTGCAACTCACGGAGTGTCCCATCTCAAAAAGTTGCTTGCCATTGCTCAAAGGCAGCGCCACCGCCTCCTTTCCATTCCATTTCTGGATGTAGGGAGGGAAATGAGGGGCACGACCGTTTGCCAAGAGTTCGTCTTGCAAGTCACCATCCCAATAGATACGGAAGTTCATCGCTGGCATCGGAGAAACAGCACGGAAGGTCGTCTTCTCATTGCTATTCCAATCGCCCTGTTGAGGCGCTTGCTTCTTTTTCTTTTCGCCAGAGCGTTTCTTCCAAGCGTCTTTGGCTTCTACGATGACGTTGCCCTTGCAGTCTCTTACCTCTGGATTGTCCGAACTCCACATCTCATAACCACGATGGTTGGCATCGATGTCGGCGGCAAGTCCTCTGCCCGTATCATCCCTATCGAGCGTACGATAGAGGATTTCGCCCGTCTTGGCATCACGCAAGTCTGATCCGTATGGATATTCCTCATGTACCATGAAGTATTCCAAGCCCGGTCGGTCGGGGTCGAGGTCGCCTAGATGTTGTGCGTCGCCATGTCCCAAGCCAGTGGAATAGAGCAAGGTTCCATCATTGTTGATGGCAGCCGAGCCGTAGGTGATTTCGTCACATCCATCACCATCCACATCGCCAACTGCCAAGCTATGCGCTCCCTGGGCATAAGCCGTGCCTGGAGTCGTGGAGGCATGGAGCCACTTGGTCTTCAACTGTTTTCCATCGAAATCGACTGCCCAGAGATATGAGCGAGTATAGTAGCCACGACACATTACGGCACTCGGCAAATGATCTTTGCCATCGAGGAAAGCCACGCCTGCCAGGTATCGCTCACCACGGTTGCCATAGTTGCCTTTGTCACCCCAAACAGAGGAATAAGCCGGGAATCCATCTTTCAAGGATTCGCCTTCAGCCACTTGCCTGCCCACTCCGAAAGCACGGTTGGGATTGTACCATATCGTATGTATCGCCTGTCCCGTCTTGCCATTGAAGACCGTGAGCAGTTCTGGTCCAGTCTGGACTCGTCCTGCCCCATTGCGGTAGTCAGCCTTATTGTCCAGACAACGAATATCCTCATCGGTGGCAACCTCGTTCACAAACTTCTCCTTGCCATCCTTGCTTCCTGCCGATGTCTTGCAAATCATCTCTGCCTTGCCATCGCCATCGAAGTCATAGACGAGGAACTGGGTATAGTGGGCACCGGCACGGATATTCTTCCCCAAGTTGATGCGCCAGAGTTTCTTGCCACTGAGTTTGTAACAATCGAAGATGACATCACCCGTATAGCCGTTGTGCGAGTTGTCGTGCGAGTTGGAAGGATCCCATTTCAGGATGATTTCATACTCGCCATCGCCATCCACATCCCCCACACTACAGTCGTTGGGCGTATAGGTATAGGAGCGACCATCGGGAGTCGTTCCGCCCTTAGGTCGGCTGATAGGCATCGACTGATAGAGGTCAGCCCATGGTTTCACATTCTGCGACACCTCACGATGGGCTATGCCATCCGCCTTCGGCATCTCCTGATAAGTGACGATTTGATACGTATGAGCTGCCTTACCATCTTGATCGGTATAGTTGGTGGCTTTGATATGCGAAGCGATGACCTTGCCGTCTCTCACCACATCAAAGCAAACATTCTTACTATCCGTACCCAGCATACGCCAACTCACAAAAATTCCCTTGCCTTGCGCTGGCAAAGCCACGACACCTCGATCCAAATGCTCCATATAGGAAGATGAGGCATTTTGAGCTACGATAGGATGTACCGACATACATGACATGCCTAACATCAACAATGCCACATACAGTAGTTTTCTTCTCATAAATAGTATGATAAAAGTTTTGTTTTAGTTATTCGATGTGCAAAATTAAGCGAAAACAAGGAGTTATCACTGCAACATTTGGTAAAAGAACATCAGAATTTGAGAACAAGAAAGGCATACCCCCAAGCGGGATATGCCTTTCTTATGATAAAGACCACTGTTGATGGGTCTTTGATATATCGTTCCTTTTTACTTCAAGACAACCTTCTTGCCACCCTTAGGTGTGCGGATGATGTAGGTTCCGGCAGCAAGACCGCAAGCCTTCAAGTCCTTCATCAAGGTAGCTTGTGAAGTCTGTAAACTTGTCATCTTGAAACCAGCAAGCGTATAAACATCAGCCTTGAAGACACCGCCATCGAAGCCAATCTCATCAATGCCAGTTGCATTGTCAACATAGATGAGACCTTCCGTCAAGAACTTGGAAGTATCCCACTGCATGCCTGCAGGAAGTTCCTTAAGGTTGAAAGTAGGATTGCCACTAATGGTACCTGCACATTCGAGTACTTTCACAAACTCACCTACCATTGGAGTCCAAGTTGACTTGTAGGTTACATTGACAGTTCCATTGATGATAGCATTGCCGCCAACCTTGAAGAACGCCCAGTTCTGAGTGATAGTTCCTGTACGAGGATTTACATACTCTGGATCTGTCTTTGTCTTATTGACGTAGATGTTACCACCTTCCTCAACATTCAGATTTCGTGCGAGTGTGATAATACCAGTGTTGTTAGTTTGTGAAGTTGCGGCACTAGCACCAGCACGCAAAGTACCGCCATTAAGGACATTCACTCCATAAACATAACCAAGTCCACGAAGCTCACCAGCATCTTGCACATAAGTGATAGTAGGTGAAGTCATAGAAGTAGTAGCTGCTGCCTTGTTCAATTTCACAGCACCATCGACAATTTTCAAAGATTTGGCATTGGCAAGTACACTCTCAGAAGAGATAGTCCAAACGCCCGTACCATTCTTCACCACATTACTACCATTGATAGAACCAGAGAAAGTAAAGTCAATGTTCTTGCCACCGATGGTCAATGTATTTGTGGCTGAACCATAGAAGCCACCATTACTGATATAACCAGAACCTGTCAAGGCACCGATGGCAAAGCTCTTTCCACTGGTATTGAATGGAGTAGCCTGGGTAAAGCGAGCATCCACATTCAATGTAGCCTTTGGAATGCCATAGGTGTTGTTGAAGTCAAAGACAGGCTCATAAGCATTCTTAGTACCACGCTTTGCATTGATGGTTCCTTCAAATGCACTCCAATTTCCCTTGAAAGGACAACGTACCCATGTGGCATAAATATCAATCGTACCTTCACCGGTCAATTTACCAGTATAGTTACAACGACCATCTGGATACCAGATACCCGACTTGCCCTTAGGCACCTCAATATTGACATTGTCAGTATTGTCAGCACCATAGATACTATTACTTGCCTGTAACACTACCTTGCTACCATTCAGTACAACTTTCTTACCAGAGAAGTGAGCATCCTGAAAATCATATACCGTACCTTGGTTGATATAGAGCGCATCATAATCCGCTGTACAGTTCAACTGCAAGGTACCAGCACCTGTCTTGTAGAGATTGCGATTACTGCCAGCGTTAGATTTCTTGATACCACCATTGAGGATGAGTGTACCCGTGGTGTTCAGATAACCTCCGTTCTCGCCCAAGATGATAGGATGAGAAGCGGTCATACTAGCAGTTGTCTTCAATGTACCCTTGTTGAGCAAGTTGATGCCATTACCAGCACCACCCAATGCACCGTATTGCAAACCATCATTGTTTGCCAAGGTTGAAGGTACCAAGGTACCACCATTGATGTAAGTTCCAGCAGAGTACTTGTTGGTATTGGTGATATTCACCGTACCTGTGCCAAGCACAGAAAGTGAGATGTCACCTTCTATTGCGCCATTACCCGAAAGGTTATAGGTCTTGCTGTTATTCTTGAAGACAACACTACCTGGGGTTACTTCCTCATCAAGTTGTACGCTGGTGGTAGAAGCATTGTCATCGAAGACCACATCATCACCAGTCACGAAGTGCTTGTCAGAAGAAGAGAAGTTCTCCGTGTTCATCAAGTCCCAAATAGAACCATTAACACCCGTCCAAGTACTGCTCTCACTATCACGGGATGCACTGACGGTCAAGGCTATCTTACCATCTGCATAAGACAAACTAAACTTCTTGCCAGCCAAGCCCTCCACTGTGACATCGGAGAGATTGCCAGTCAACTCGCCTACCTCAGCCAATGTATAAGTGCCAGGTTCTGGTACAGATGCAAACTCAAAGACTGGCGCACTATACTGAGGACCATTATCCCAAGTTTTCTTCTCAATACTCATCTTGGTCGCTAAGACCTTGTCGCTGTTGCCATCCTTGACATCAAATACGACACGAGCACCGAAGCCCAGTTCCAAAGAAGAAGTGGTCAATGTACCAACATGCTCTTTACCACCAGGACGAATCACCGAACCATAATCAGCCTTGATGCCGGCCTTGAAGTTACCTCCGTCTGAATTCAACTCAGCAAAGCGGTTAAGCCAAACAGGACTGCTCTCCATAGTGCCATCAAACTGGAGTGTACCAGCCCAGACATCGGTCTTACCGGTATAAGTCTCAGTGACATTAGGAAGCACTAAAGTACCATCACCTTGCTTCACCAAACGAGTAGAACCTGTGAAAGCACCACCAGTCAGTGTATGAGTATAATAGGTATATTTGATTTCAGTATCCTTGGTCTTGCACTCGCTTTCAGCAGTACCTTGTACCCAAGAAGGCGCATTATCAGTGAAGATAGCAGGAGAGGCACCATTGGCGACACTGACCGTCACATCACTATTGGCATCGAGCATAGCATGCTTACCATTCAAGCTGCTACCGATAGAGGTAGATACCTCCTCACGACCAGTAGTTGTCAATGGTGGAGGAGCTATGGTGATACCTTCCAACTCACCCAAGAAGTAAGAAGCATGCGGTGGCTGGTTGTAGCCACAAGGCTGCCAAACCATCGCATTACGATACTGATGGTCGTACCACAAAGAGTAGTTGCGCCACTTGGTTGGCTCTGTTGTGGTATAGATGCGGATGTTGTTATCAGCAGTACGCTCTATCACTTCCTCACGCCAGTCGCCAAAGATATCACCTTGATAGCAAGGGGTAGCCTTGGTACCATTGTTGGAATAAGCACCAGAGAATGTTGCCAACGTTCCGACTCCTGGTTTGGAAACAGTAACATTGTCGAAGCACTCCTCCTGCAAGTCACCATCCCAATAGATACGGAAGTTCTGTCCCAATCCGTTGGTGTTGACACCGATATGATCGTTGGTTACGGTAGATACAGGCGTATCATGCGCACCATAGCCTACAGAGCCAGGAATGTCATTATAGAAATTACCTGCCAAGCATCGACCAGCATCATTGGTGTCGGTCATACGATAATAAATCTTGCTGGTAGTAGCGTCACGATAGTTGTTGGCAGGCGCATCCTCATTACAAGCGAACACTTCCTGACCATGGATGTAAGGATTCAAGTCGCTGACGTGGGAAGCATCACCATGACCGAGACCGGTGGTAGAAAGACCCTTACCATTGTCATCAATCACCATGGAACCCCATACAATCTCGTCACGACCATCCCAATCGACATCGGCGATGGTATAGTTGTGATAGCCCTGTCCATACCAAGGAGAACCAGCTTGATTATTAGTCCACTTCCAACGCACGTTGAGAGCATGGGTAGATGGATCGACATCATAAGCGATAAACTTATGGCGGGTATAGATACCACGACCGAGGAAGATGCTAGGATGCTTGCCATCGAGATAAGGCGCACCATAGAAGTACTTGCTAGAGCGGTGACCATAACCGTCACCCCAAGCCGCATTCAAATCGGTCTCGCCTGCTTCTAAGCGCTTCAATGGGAACTCGATGCACTGATAGGGTTTACCTGTAGCTCCCTCACAATACCAAAGGAACTCATTGCCATAATGGGTAAACCATTCTACGGAACCTTTCACCTTAGGTTGACGATAGTTGGTCCAAGCCGTGCCGTTCTTTCCATCAGCACCGATGGTATAAGAAGTGCCATCAGCCATGTGTACGGTAGAGCCTTCTTCAAGTCGCATTACGACATCTGCCTTGCCATCCATATCCCAGTCGTAGCCTACGATATTCTGCTCGTTGTTCTGGAAGTCACCCATGTTAGGGCCACAGTTTACCCACCAGAGCACGGTACCATCCTGTTTCAGGCAAGCCAGCATGGAATACTCCTTGGTTGCCACGCCATTGATGGTTGGTCCATTCTTTGGATAGAGCTGTTCACCTTCCTCCTTATTGTTGAACTTCATCAGGATTTCCACCTCGCCATCGCCATCCACATCAGCGCAGCAGGCATCGTTAGGCTCATAAGTAGCCTTAAGCGATGCATCGTGCTTAATCTTGATTTCCTTATAATTGCTCTTGAATACAGTAGCAGCCTTAGAAGCCTGCTGCTCTACTCCATTCACGACAGCCTTGACAGTATATTTACTACTAGCAGAGCCTGAGGCATCGGTGTAGTTGGACACATTGAGCGGTTCGGAGTTGACCCTCGTACCATCACGATAGAGATTGTATTTGACATCGTAATACTCATCCGCCTGAATACGCCAAGAGCAGTACACACCTTTAGTGGTTTGCACTGCTACTAGTCCACGGTCAAGCTTGTCGGTGAAGCGCTGGGCATAGGTTCCCGCACTAGCCAACATGAATAAAGCCGCTGTCACAAAAAACTTCTTCATAAATATTTGTATTTAGAAGGAAAAGGCACACCCTAGACGAGCATGCCTTCCCTTATGTTTAAATCTATTGAAAGATTACTTCAACTGAGTACCAGATACAGAGTAGACCTTATCACCCTTTACAATGACAACACCATTCTTGGTAACTACCTTCTTAACTGCAGGAGCACTTGTCTCGTTTGCATTAACAGTAGAGATACCAGTTGTACCAGGAACGAAGCCCTTATATGTCATTACCTTTACATCGCAGAGAGCGGTGTCATAACGGAAGAGACTGTAGTCCTCACCTGCTACACAAACAGTATAAACATTGCAATCACCCTTGTCTGGACGGTCATAACCACCACGTGTGTGAACTACGTAGAAGTTTGGCTTGTTAGCATCGTCTGATGTGTATTTTGGATCAAGAGTCAAAGTTGCATGGTTGATAGCTGTGTTGTAATAAACGATACCCTCCAATGGGAAGATATTCCATGCAGAAGCATCATACTTAGAGTTAGCTATGAAAGCTTCTGTTGGTGCCAAAGGAGCAAAAGCTGTTGTTGGATCGTCTGGAACCAAAGCATTCCACTTAGCATTATCAGTACCAATTTCAGACATATCATAGAAACCATGACCAGCCTTTACTGAAGCATATTCAGTACCATCGACATAAACAGAAGCATCGCCATTTTCATTATAACCATATTTCTGAGTAGAGTAAGCACGATCCCAGTGTGACTTGTTAGCATTATCAACAATCTCAGATACAGTAAAGCCTGTCTTAGCTGTAGAACACTCATCCTTTGTCAAAGCATAGTTAGTAGATGTTGCCTCAACATACTCTGTATTGTTTTCTACAGTAACAACATCTGATTGAGCATACCATGGATTATCTTCGTGTGTTTGATCCCAAGAATAGATTTCCAAAGAGCCCTTTTGGTTGACATTAACTTTTTCACCACTCAGCGCGTTACCTTCACTAATTTTGTTGCCAGAAGCACCCTTAATAGTGTAGTGTATAGTAACCGTAGGATTCAATAATGTCTCCGAGTTATCTGCAGTAAGGGTATATTCCTTAGCATAACCCTCACTTACATTAGAGATAGTAGCCTTAGGTGTAGGCATAGCAACATCCTCACAAACGACAGGAACAACAACATCATCAGATTTTGCACCATTTGAATCCAAAGTAGTCCACATTTTCAAGTTACCAGATTCGGTACAATAGATAATTTTGTTACCCAAGAACTCACCATCACCTGGTTCAAATGTACTATTGTCATCAGCATTCTCATAAGAAATTTCATATTCCTCACCATTATTGTATGTTTCCCCGGAAATAACATCTTGTGCATCACCAAGCTGAATCCAGTGCAAAGTTTCACCCTCTTTGAAATTAACATAGTAATCACGTTCTGTCTTCATAACAGAAATCAACTCAGAAGTTGGTTCATTGGCGAAAGGACCCTCTGCCTCGTAAGAAAGACCGATGTTAGAAAGCTGGTGCTTTGAAGTACCATTCATGGCAAATACAAAGATACCAACACGGTTCTCTGCACAAACATAATTGTGAACGCCAGTAGCTACCTGTTTACCTTCCTCATCGGTGATGGTGTAAGTGGCAGTCTTGTCAACTACGTTGATTGAAACTGCGAACTTGTAAGTCTTCTGGCTTGAGAGAACACAAGAATTGGCTGCCTCTGTTGGCCAATCGTTTCTTGCGGAAGGATTCTCATTAATCAAGATAGTGAAGTCTTCATTGGCAGCAGTAGGAGCTGTACCTACTCTGAAACGGAAGAAATAATCCTCACCCTCGTTGTTAAACCAATGAAAGTTGTGTGTAGAAACACGAGAATCTGTTTTTGTACAAGCATTCACTGGAAGAAGGTCAAACTCCATATCACTACGAGCAGCCATTGAGGACATATTCAAGTCCATTGTAAACTTGTAAGTGTTGTTAGGAAGATTGTTAACATCTACCTTTGACCACGCATCCTCATTCCAAAAATAGTTGAGCATACGTCCACCATTCTTCTTGTTGTAAACCTCAAGATACTCCTTATCCGGTTTTGACTCGAAGTTACCAGCATCCTGTACGACCCAACCAGAAGCAAACTTGTCGGTTGGAACCTTGAAGAAGTACTTGTCATCTGCTTTTGCCATACCACAGATGAACAGCATCAGCATTGCAATAAAAGTAAACTTTTTCATCTTGTTTTTGTGTTAAGTTATTATTATAGTTGTTTATTATTTTGTTTCCCATTGCAAACCACCAAGCCTTGACAAGCAAGAGTTCCGATTTGCAATGAGAGATTCAAAATCAATTCCAGCCAGGATTCTGCTGAATAGCATTACCCGACTTCATAATCTCGGTCTGAGAGAATGGGAATAAGTTCCACTTGCTCTGCCATTGACCGTCACCACGAGTAACAGCCACCTTATTATATGTATAGGTACCATCCTCGTTCTTGGTGATTTCCATACGATGGATGTTCATGAACTTATCGCCATCTTCCATCCAACGGCGTACATCATAGAAGCGATGACCTTCGAAAGCCAACTCTACACGACGCT
>FR893268.1:137688-161241 GCA_000436035.1 Prevotella sp. CAG:732
ACTTGGCATTGTCCATACCTGTTGCAAAGGCAGGCATACCAGAACGAGTGCGAGTCTTGCTAGCCATTTTGGCAGCAGTCTGTGTGCCAGGAACCGTAACCGTTGTCTTATTGCCTTCTGCATCAGTGTATTCTACTGCACCACTGGCATCGGCAGCATTGTCATTGCCACAAGCCTTGAAGTACTGATAGAGAGCCTCAGCATAGTTCAAGTACATACCACCCATACGGAATGTCAACCATCCGTGAGGTGAAGTTGTGGCAGCATAGCCTGAACGAGCACGAAGAATCTGGTCGGCATTACAGAATTTCTTCAAGTAATAACCAGTAGTTGTAGCGTATGACTTACCAGCGGCATTACCCGTACGAGAGTGATAACCACCTTCATAGGTCTCAATTGTAGGATGCTCACTGTTGTAAGTAGCCAAGTCGTTAGGCCAAGCATCGCCATTGAGCACAACCGTTGTCTTCAGACGAGGGTCGCGGTTATCGTATGGATGAGTAGGATCATAGAGCGGACTCTCAGAAATGCTCTTGCCATCTGTACACTCGAAGGCATCCACCAAGTCTTGCGTAGGACAGTTGCCACCCTGACCAGAAGAATAACCTACAGGGAAGTTGTAGCCCTCGAATGAGCTAGAAGAAGCTGTACGACGAGCGAAGAGGATCTCCTTGGTGCTCTCGGTGTTTGAATAGAACTCCTTGTCCCAGAGCAAGTTCATGGAAGAAGCCAAGCCCATGCCCTTTGCCTCAGCAGCATCAATCATCTCCTTGTTGGCTATCACTGCGGCAGCCCAAAGGTTCTTCTTCTCCTCCTCGGTCTTACCCTGAGTAAAGAGAGGTGAAGCATGATAGAGGGCAGCCTGTGCCTTCAAGGCGAGTACGGCATATTTATTGGCACGTCCGGTCTCAGCCTTAGCCAAAATCTTATCAGACTTGCCTGCGTAGTCCTCGATAATCTTATCCTTGATGTCATCACACTCACTGTTGATGAAGTTGAAGATCTCATCAGCACTGCTGCAAGGCAGAGCTGTTTCCTCAGAACCCGTGGTGTTGTGCTCCTTGAAAGGTACTCCACCAAACTGGCGAACCAAGGTGAAATAGAAATAAGCACGTGCCCAACGAGCCTCATACTGATAGTTCTGATAGAGGTACATCTGCTTCTCGTAATCCAAGTTGAGCTTGAACTGATCAAAGGTCAAACCTGTCCAGTTGTCAATCACCTCGTTACAATAAGTGATACCCTCGTATGCCTTCGACCAGATGGAAGAACGGTTGTTGGTAGGACTCCAATTACCATTGTAGAAGTCCTCCACCGCATTGCCATCATGGCTATACTCCGACTCATCGGTAGCAGAGGAAAGCATCGCACCGCTGAGGTTACCCCAATCGGTATCAATATCCGTATAAATGGTGGTCATCAATCCACCTACGTAAGCGAATGAACGCTGAATATAGTCCTTGTCGTATGCCGTATATTCATTGTAGTCCATATTGCAGGAAGACAACACCATGGCAGCCAACGCAAAGCTAAATAAATTTTTATTTAATTTCATAGTTGTAGTCCTTTCGTTTAGAATGTTACAGCTGCTCCTACCTGAAGACTCTTGGTCAATGGCTGGGTAGCACCATAGGATGCGGCATCAGCCTTGTCAAGATGGTCGGCTGTGAAGAGGTCTGTACCACGTACATATAATTTCACGCCATCAATGAAACCTACCTTGTTGAGCAATGACTGAGGCAAGTAATAATACATCTCCACATAACGAAGCTTGAGATAGCTGCGGTCAAACATGTTGAGCGTGCTGTTCACGTCGTTGTTGGCATTGCTAGTGGTAGAAAGACGTGGGAAGAGAGGATTCTCTGTGTTGCCACGCTCTGCTGACCAAGAGTTCTCATAGAGATACTGAGACAAGGTGTTGCTAGCCACCGCGGAACGATACAAGCCATTGGTGGTCTTGAAACCTGTCCACTTGCCTACTCCCTGGAACATAGCATCGATACCCCAACCCTTGTACTCAGCTCCCAAATGGAAGTTGTAATACAAGTCAGGAGCGGTAGTGCTATGACCAATCGCCTTGCGATCGTTGGTATCAATCATACCGTCACCTGTCACATCTTGGTATTTCACATCACCAGGATATACGGTTGTAAAGCTCTGAATAGGATAACCCAACTGCTTCATTTCGGCAGATGAGATGATGCCATCACCATTCAAGTCATCACTCTTCTGGAAGAAGCCGGTGGCAACATATCCAAATGCCTGACCATAACGGAGACCTGTAGAAGAGGTATTGGCATAGAGCTGTGGAGCCTCAGCCTGTTTCTTGACAATGGTCTTGTTCCAAGTCATGGAAGCACCCAAGTTGATGGTCCAATTCTTGCCCAACTTCTTGCTGTAATCAGCAGAGAGTTCGATACCCTTGGAGTCGATGACACCTACATTCTCGTATGGAGCGCCCAAACCGAAGACGCTAGAATAGCTACCTGCGGTAGAATACCAAATGTCGTAACGATGCTGGTAATAGAAGTCGGCAGAAATGTTCAGACCACCGAAGAGAGTGGCATCGAGACCCATATTGAACTTGCTGGTGCGCTCATGTCCCAAATGGATAGTGCGAGCGGTTGACAAATAAGTGTTACCCCACTGTGTACCTGTAAAGGTTGCATCGAATGGATAAGATACACCATTCATCAAGTAGAACTGGTCGTAATATGTCCAGGTATTGTTAGGAAGTACATCGAGTGCTTTGTTACCGTAAGACATACGCAACTTCAAGAAGTCAATCCACTTCACATCCTCCATGAACGACTCGTTGGAAACATTCCATGCGGCGGAGAAGTTAGGTGAGAAGAACCACTTGCTGCCTGGAGCCATACGGCTAGAACCTGACTCTACGAAAGCCATATCAAAGATGTACTTGTTCTCATAACCATAGTGAGCGAACAAGGAAACATTGTGGCGATAGACGGTGGTATTCGTACCAGTCTGGTCGTTGTACTCATAGTCATACTTCAACTGACCATATACATTGTGCTTCTCGGCAAATGTTCTGTTGTAGTTGAGGGATGCATTCCAGATGCAACGGCGAATCCAACTATTATTGTTGGAGTCTGTACCCATCTTAGAATCTGTACCTTCTACGGTAGCCATCTCTGCACTGCCATTCTCTACAACATCACCATTGGTTGGCACACTATAGTAACTATAACGATATGTCTTGGAGTGATTACCATAGACATTTGACCATGTATCGTAGCCCAGCTGAGCCTGCGCACTCAAACCCTCGGTGATGGCAGAAAGATCCTGATCCAACTGCAAATCGGCATAGAGCGCACGCTGGTGATTCTTATAATAAGCAGCACCTTGGCTCTGAGCCACTGGGTTATTAGTCGTATAAATGGAGTTACCACCCCAGATACCATCAGTCACCTTGACTGGGAAGGCATTGGCTGGTACCTTGTAAATCATAGACCAAAGGTCGGCTTGAGAACCAGGCTGTGACTGCTCTGTCAACAAACCATAGATATGGGTGTGCAACTTGGTTTTGAGTCCCAAGTCAATGTCCATGTTGGAACGCAAGGTACCACGGGTATATTTATTCTGAGTTGAATAGCCGTCATTCTGGAAATTCTTGATGAATCCCTTGTTGGTGAGGAGCTGGATATTGGTATAGTAACGGAAGTTACTGGTACCACCCTTGAACTCCAAGTTGAAGCGATCATTGTTGGATACATTGCGGAAGGTCTCGTCTGTCCAGTTGACATTAGGATAATAAAGAGGATTGGTTCCGTCCTTGTAAGCATTGATGACAGCGTCACTATAGACAGCCGCAACATTCTGGTTACGATAAGCCTCGTTGACAGCAGAAGCATAAGTAGCAGCATCAGCCATCTCTGGCTTGTCGTTTAAGTAAGAGAACACGTGGTCGTAAGAGAAAGTAAACGACTTGGTGTTATATTTACCGTGCTTGGTGGTTATCAAGACGACGCCATTGGCACCTTTGTAACCATAGAGAGCAGTGGCAGCGGCATCCTTCAACACCTGAACACTCTCCACATCCTCGGCTACGACATTCTCGATGGCACGCTCCACTCCATCCACGATGAAGAGAGGAGTACTACCACTGGAAGACTGAATGCCACGGATATAGAAAGTAGGATTCTGCGCATTGTAGATACCTGCACCATCCAAGCCCACAAGCCCAGAGCCTTGACCTAAGATGTTGTTACCAATGTTGCGTGCGCCACGCTTATTGACATCCTTATTGGTGATGACACTGACAGCAGCGGTAGATTGCTCACGAGTGAACAAGCGATTGGCACCGATATCCACCAACTGGTCCTTATATGCCACCGAATCTATGAGGTCATGCTGAGCCACTGCTGGCAGGGTGGTACCTGCTAGCAATGTCAACATAAATATATTCTTTGTTTTCATATACGAAATCTATTATCTAAATTATTCCCAACCTGGGTTTTGTACTAAGCCATAATTCTTATTGATCTCCACCTGTGGCAGTGGGTCGAAGAGCCATTTCTTCACCTCATTGCTCTTAGGGTCTTTCTCCCAGAGGTAACGGCTATTACCTGTAATCGTCTTCACGAGACTCAAGAAGAAGAGTGGCTGAGTAGAAGAGGCGTCATCCTCACGATCGGCACCAACCCATGCACGGTTACGACTTTCGAAGACCTTACCTTTCTGCATCATACGATACTGCATCAAGCCATGCAACTGTTTGGTCATCCAATCGGTACGCTTGTTACGAACCATATCAAACCAGCGTGCATCTGTCAATCCCAACTCACGTACACGCTCGTCAAGAAGTTCTTCCATAAACTCTGTAGAAGTCTCACCATTGGCAAGAGTAACAGTTGTTGTGGCAGCATCTGCCGCCGTTGTAGCAGTATAGCCCTTAGCCTCACGCCAAGCTTTAGTAATCCAGTTTCTTGCCATAGAAGGAAGACCTACACGAGAGCGAACGATATCTACCATACTAACAGCCTTGTTAACATCTGGATTAGAACGCATCACAAGAGCCTCTGCATACTGCAAGTAGAAATCAGCCAATGACAAAGAAACCCACTGAGTTGGATAACGATAAGAGTCCGCATTAGGGTCGTTAGGATAAACACCGGCACCGAGGTAATACTTGTTGTAACCATAACCAGAACCAAACATCGTATTCTGCTGTGTCAAGACGCCCGTACCACCATCATTACCATTGTACCAAAGTTCCCAAGGATAACCTGTCATAGAAGCAGTAGTCCAGTCGAGGTTCATATTCTGACCATTCACAATACACTCCTCATACAAACGAGGGTCACGAGTCAATGTCGTAGTGATTTGTCTTGAACCAGAAGGAACATTACCACTGACAAACATGGTATGCAATGACTTTGTATTACGTGTAATGGCACCTGTACGAGAATTGGTCAAGAAGTTGCTAACAGTAATCGTTGCATTACCTTTGGCATCGTAAACCATTGTCGTATCTGGTTGCTCTGCTTGACTTTTGAAAGTTCTTTTGGCTGCATTTGTCCAATTGAAAGGCTCACCATCATTCCAAGTGAACTTCTCTACATACTCCTGTGTAGGGCAATAAGCATTACGTGCCACAGTCTTGGTGTACCACTGGTGCCAGCAATAACGACCTGCACCAATAATATCATTACCCTGCACACGAACTGTATGCAATACTTCCTTAGAGGCATTCAAGAAATAACCTCTACGATAAGCCAAACGATAATATGCAACCTTCTTTGCAGCAGTATTGGCTGATGAAGGAGGAGTGATGGTCTCCAAAGCATACTCACCCTTTTCACTCAACTCATTATAGAAGTCGTCACAAGCCTTGGCAAAAGCATCCCAACGCTCCTGATACTTGGAAGCATCGGTGTACATGATATAGGGTTTCACCTCTTCTGATGCGCCTTCGTAATAAGGCTTGCCATCCTTAGGATTCAACAATGGAGAGGCTGCAAACTGAAGTATCTTACACTTCAAAGCCATAGCTCCAGCCTTAGTCCAACGACCATCCATCGTGGCACGGTTTTGAACCTGCCAAGGGAACGCTGGGTCAATGATAGCAGAATCAAGCTGATTCACCATCCAGTCAACACATTCCTCCACCGTATTGCGTGGAAACTTGCCAGTAGTCTCTGCGGTCTCCAAAGGATGATCCATGATAGGAATACCACCATAATGCATGAAGGTATTGAAGAAAGCATCAACCATCAAGCAACGGCTCTCAGCCTTCAAGCGATCTTTCTCCTCTTGCTCCATCTCAGGAGTACGAGCGATGTTAGCCAACAAGATCAAACCCGAGCGAATCGTTTTCCATTGAAACTCCTTGTCGTAAGAATACAATGGACCATCCAAAGCATCATCACGAGAAACGTTGGCTGTCAAGGAACCCGTATAGTACTTGCTATAAACAGCAGAACCATTCCAGAACTGATGCCAGCAGTCGGTCAAGCCATCGAGCTTACCTGCGTATGGGTTACCAGCATGTGGCATATTGGTACCACCATTATAGTAAGGTAATCCATAATACTGCTTAGAATACATACCTACCACAAACTGGCGAGTATAATCTGCACTTTGAAATACAGAGTCAATAGTGGCAGTAGAGCTGGTCGCCTTGTCGAGCGAAGCATCGCCCACTGCGATGGTGTCGGTACAAGCCGTAAGTGAAGCTCCTGCCACCAACATCGCCAATGCACTATGTAATAATATATTGTGTTTCATTATTTGTTTTTGTCTTGATTGATAATTTACCTTATGTTAGAAGCCCACATTCAAGCTGATAGTATAGGTACGCTGAAGAGGGTAAGAAGGTGCATTAGAGGCTCTTGTCTCAGGATCACCCCACTTGTATGGAGTCAAGGTGAACAAGTTATAGCCTGACAATGTCACCTCACAACGAGTCATACCAATCTTCTTGAAAGCAGGATTGATGAAGTCGTAAGAGATAGACACCGTCTTCAGACGAAGATACTTGGCATCCTTCTCCCAAAGGTTGGAAGCGGCATAGTTCTGCTCTGCATTCTTCCAGGTAGCACGTGGATAGAGTGCATCCTGTGACTCATACACACCTGGAGTCCAAGTGTTGTTGACGTGATAAGAGAGCAAACCACCCTGCGTGGTATTGGAAGAGCAGTAGAATGGCTGCATGAATACATCGGAGATGTAACGAGAAACATTCCAAGCACCGGTGAACTGAGCATTGAAGGTCAAACGCTTGTAGTTGAATCCAAATGTCAAACCTGCCATGTACTCTGGGTCATCGGTATAACCTAAGTCACGGGTCATATCATTCTCATCAATTTTGCCATCCTTGTCGAGATCGACATAGACACAATCTCCAGGTTGCAAGTCGGTCTGGCGCTGAACAGGGAATGGAGTACCAAAGGTCTTCTCATACTCGACCTCGGTCTGCTTGCCCTCGTAGAACTTCCAGAACTGATACATAGAGCGTGAACCGATACGATGGCCACGAGCAAACATGTACTCGTTCTTCTGTGGCTTCTCCTTCATCTCGACAATCTCATTCTGGTTATAAGAAAGGTTCAACTTACCCCAAAGGCGGAAGTTCTTGCCAATCTTGTCATTATAACCGAGAGACAACTCCCATCCCCAAGACTTCGTCTCACCAGCATTGGTATAAGGCATGGTGAAACCAATAGAAGAAGGAACGGTCTGGTCGCGCACCATAATATTAGTACGGTGCTCACGATAGTAATCGAAAGTCGTTTTGATACGGTCGTTCAAGAAGTACATATCAAAACCATAATCCTGCTTGAATGCCTTCTCCCAGCCTAACTCTGGATTGTTCTTGACTGCCTCGTAGGCACCTGCAAGTGCAGAGGTACCCTGAACGGTTCCTGATGCTGCATCACCAAAGAGATAGCCATAAGAGTCATTCCAATCAGAATAGTTATTGGTCAAACCGTATGAACCTGTATAATAAGGGTCGGCAAGATACATGAAGCGAAGTGCATCTATTGTCTTATCATTACCAACGAGACCCCATGAACCACGAATCTTGAAGAAAGATACCACCTTGGAAATAGGCTTCCAGAACTTCTCCTCACTAAGGATCCAACCAAGGGAACCTGCAGGGAAGGTACCGAAGCGTCTGCCTGG
Organism: Prevotella sp. CAG:732; assembly: GCA_000436035.1. Taxonomy (GTDB): domain Bacteria; phylum Bacteroidota; class Bacteroidia; order Bacteroidales; family Bacteroidaceae; genus Prevotella. Next base: position 145,837 of record FR893268.1, read on the forward strand.
CGCAAAGTTCTCAGAGCCATTATAACCAATGTTGAACTCTGCCATATACTTGTTGGCATAGTCGTAAGTAACACGACCTACCAAACCTACGTATGAACGAGGGATATTGGCATATTCACCACCAGAATAGTAGAACTGCTTAGACTGGTTGTACAACATCAAGGCATTGACCGTGTGCTTACCAAATACACGAGAGTAATTGAAGCTACCCTCCAAGTACCAGTCACGAGCCTTACCCTGAGAAGCTGAGTAAGAAGGATCTGTATCATTACCATTCTGACGATATACGATATAAGGTGTGCCATCAGGATTGAGAATGACTTGACCATCCTCGTCATATTGGATGAGAGGGTTGTAGGTAGCAATCTGGCATTTACCCTGCTTATTGACAGTGAAGGCTGAGTTGTAAGAACCTTTCACCTTGAAGCTCAAGCCCTTGGTAATAAAGTCCAACTTCTGGTCGAGCACAAGGTCCATCTGAAGCTTATTGATGTTGGTCTGCATGAAACCACCACCATAATAACCCATACCATTGCCGCCCAAGAATGGGAGGTTCAAGCCATCTTTGTAATCCGTAGTACAATTTACCATCTTGCCATCAATGATACCAGGGCTAGAGAATGGAGTGGCATAATAAATCTGCTTGATCAAACCTGCTGCACCACCTCCGGTGTATGGTTTGTCAGCATTACTCACATTACCAGCCACATTGAATGACAATGTAGTTGACTTGGTGGCTTTCAAGTCCAAGTTGGAACGATAGTTGAAACGCTTGTACTGATAACCATAGTCATAGTTGGAACCAAACTCCTTGAAGAGTCCATCCTGTGAATAATAACCAGCAGAGATAAAGTATCTGACACGGTCGGTACCGCCAGAGATGTTCAAGTTATGCTGTTGCTGAAGGGTGACATCCTTCATAATATAATCTGCCCAACGAGTACTAGGGAAACGAATTGGGTCAGATCCATCCTTAAATTTTTGAATGATTTCCTGTGAGAAACTTGGAGCGAAAGGAATAGCTTCTTTGTAAGCCTCCACAGAAGGGTACTTACCATTTGCTACAGCAGCCAATGCCGTCTGGTTGTAATCGTTCAACGACATCTGGTTGTAGAAGTTCGCATATTCATAAGAGTTAGCCTGCTCCACCATCTTGGTAGGAGAAAGAGCAGTCCAAGAAGTAGATACATTGATCTTTGCCTTACCCTGTGAACCACGCTTGGTAGTAATCAAGACGACACCATTGGCACCACGCACACCAAACACAGCAGTAGCGGATGCATCCTTCAATACGGTAACGCTCTCGATTTCATTTGGGTCGATATCAGCCATGGTACGCTCTACACCATCTACCTGGATGAGTGGGCTTGAGTCGCCGAAAGTAGCCTTACCACGAACGAAGATTTCTGCGGCATCGCTACCTGGCTCACCAGAATACTGTACGGTGGTCACACCTGAGAGCTGACCTCCCAAGATATTGTTGACAGAACCAACAGAAGTACGAACGAGGTCCTCGCTCTTCACACTAGAGATGGCACCCGTCATAGTTACTTTCTTCTGTACACCATAAGCCACCACCTCGACGGTGTTCAAGGAAACAGCTCCTGAAGACTTCAGCTGAACCTTCATGCCATCCTTGGCAGCAACAACCATATTATCGCATCCGATATAGGTTATCTTGAGTTTTGCACCTGGCTTGACGTGGATGCTGAAGTTACCGTCCATATCAGTGACAGTACCTTGAGCAGCACCTGCACCAACGACTAACACGGTAGCACCAATCACAGGCTCGCCAGTCTCATCGACTACCGTACCCTTGACTGCCTTCGTTTGCTGAACATTGAGTACATCAGCATAGATTTGCCCCCCCATACAAGGAGACATCACCAAAGCTGAGCATACCAACGCAAATGGCAATACAGACTTCTTAATCATTTTGATTTGTTTGCTCATATTTTATTTTTAGGTTTATTCGTTCAACTCGGTTTCCTATGAAAACATAACGCTAGATTATATTAATAGGTAAACTATAGGTTTTGTGAATATAACATTCTTTCAAACATTTCGGTTGCAAAAGTAGGTATTTAGGGTATTTTTACACTTTAATTTTTGGCTATTCACCTATTTTTTTTGATATTGCGCCCATAACACTACGTTTTGAAGGGGATTCAACAATAGAAAATCGTCCATTTATTTATATTTTCGTACAGTATGCAAAAATAAAAAAGTCCCGAGGTTTTTCAAAAATCCTCCCGAGGTTTTTCCAAAATTCTCCCGAGGTTTTTCCAAAAGCCCCCCAATGGATTTTCGAACACCTCCCAATGCATTTCCAAGCATCTCCCGACATTTTAGGCTTTTTCACACTAAACATGATGGAGTACCACATTTTTTTATTAACTTTGCCGACAACATCAGAAATACTACAAATAACATTCATGAACATTTTATATATAAGCAATGCAAACAAGTAAATACCTCCTAGCTACAGACAGGGATGCCCAATGGGGTCTCACCGTCAGCACTGTGGGGAAAGAAAATATCGAGCCAGGTGAAGACTACCCTACCAAGGGACATGCCGATGGATATTACTTCGACATCAAGAAAGGTAGGACGCTGGATGAATACCAACTGCTCTACCAGGCGGAAGGCGAAGGTGTCTTCCAATCTGAGCATTGTCCGGAGACGACCATCAAGGCTGGCGACATCTTCATGCTCTTTCCTGGCGAATGGCATACCTACCATCCCAACCGTGAGAAAGGATGGAAAAGCTTTTGGATTGGCTTCAAGGGCAAGAACATTGACGACAGGGTAAAACATGGTTTTCTCTCTGTCGAGAAACCTATCTACCACGTGGGATTCAGTAATGAGATCATCAACCTATACGAAGAGGCATATCGCACCGCCATCGAGGAGGCTGCCTTCTCGCAACAGAGCCTGGCTGGTATCGTCAACCACCTCATCGGACTCATGTACTCCCTGGAAAGAAACATCGAACTGAACAAGGACACCAAGCATGTCGATATCATCAACAAGGCTAGACTTCGCATCCGTGAATCGCTGGAAGAGAATCTGACCATACAAGAACTAGCAGTGGAACTCGGCATGAGCTACTCCTCTTTCAGAAAGCTATTCAAGGAGCACACGGGATTTGCCCCTGCCCTCTATCAGCAGAACCTAAAACTGCAAAGAGCCAAGGAGCTTCTCTCCACCACAGAAGAAAGCATCAAGGAAATAGCCTATCGCCTCAACTTCGAGTCGCCCGACTATTTCTCCTCCAAGTTCAAGAGTCAGACAGGTATGAAACCATCCGATTTCAGAACCATGACACGATAACATCCACCCATACAGCCGCGGGGCTGTATGGGTGTTTTTGTACTCCCCACTCCCTACTTTCTTCCTTTTCCACTCAAAAACAATTGACAAATATTAATGCACGAAAATCAAAATCTCTTGTCGCCTATCAGTATTTCGCCCTAATTTTGCAAGCGAAAAATGTAACAACTTAAAACCTACATTATTATAATGGAACAAAAAAAATATTTCTTCGCAGTTGACTTGGGAGCTACGAGTGGACGAACCATCATCGGCAGTCTGTCGGATGGAAAGTTTGACCTGGAGGAGTTGACACGTTTCGACAACAACCTCATCGAGACAGGTGGTCACTTCTATTGGGACATCTATGCTCTCTACTACGAAATCATCAAGGGTTTGAAACTCGTTGCACAGCGCAACATCCCTATCCAAAGTATCGGCATCGACACTTGGGGATGCGACTTCGTATATGTGGGCAAGGACGGAGCTATCCTTCGCAACCCGATGGCATATCGCGACCCTCACACCTTCGGCATGATGGAAAAATACTTCGACGAGAAGGTGAGCAAGGAGAAAGTCTATGAGAAGACAGGTATCCAATTCATGAACTTCAACTCACTTTTCCAAATCTACGCCATGCGCAAGGCTGGCAACGTAGCCTTGGAAAACGCTGACAAGGTATTGTTTATCCCTGATGCCTTGAGCTATATGCTCACTGGCAAGGCTATCTGCGAATACACAGTAGCCTCCACCTCACAGATACTCAACCCGATGACCAAGGACTTGGACGAGGAACTCGTGGAAAGTCTAGGACTGAAACGCTCTCAGTTTGGCGAGATGACCTCCCCTGCCACCATCATCGGCACACTGACCAAAGAGGTGCAGAAGATGACAGGACTGACAGCCATCCCAGTGATAGCCGTAGCAGGTCACGACACCGCCAGTGCCGTAGCAGCCGTACCAGCCAAGAACGAGGAGTTCGCTTACCTCAGCTCTGGCACATGGAGCCTGATGGGCATCGAGACGAAGGAAGCCATCATCAACGACAGAAGTTTCGACCTCAACTTCACCAACGAGGGAGGTATCGACGGTACGACCCGATTCCTCAAGAACATCTGTGGTATGTGGATTTACGAGCGTTGCCGCAAGGAATGGAAAGATGCCGCCGCAGCCAACAACAGTGACATGGAGGCGCTCTCCCACTCCGCCCTGATAGCAGAGGCGATGAAGCAGCCAGCCTTCCAGAGCATCATCAACCCAGACGATGCCGTCTTCGCCAATCCTTCCTCAATGGTAGATGCCATCCAAGGCTACTGTGAGAAGACAAGTCAGTATGTACCGAAGACATACGGTGAGATTTGCCGTTGCATCTTCGAGAGCCTAGCCCTTCGCTATCGCCAGATCTTCACATGGCTCAAGGAGTTTGCCAACTTCGACATCCACGTACTGCATATCATCGGCGGCGGTTCGCTCAATGCTTACCTCAATCAATTCACAGCCAACAGTTGCGGTATCACCGTACTGGCTGGTCCTCAGGAAGGCACCGCCATCGGCAACATCATGTTGCAAGCCAAGGCTTCGGGCGCTGTCAAGGACATCTGGGAGATGCGACAGTTCATCGCTAACTCACTGGAGCTGAAGCGTTTCGAGCCACAAAACAAGGAAGCGTGGGACAAGGCTTACGAGCATTTCTTGGAAATCACAAAATAAACAATAACAACATAAAAACAAAATAAACAATAACAACATAAAACTTAAAAACAATGAACGCAGATTTAATCACAAAGAATTACGAGATTGCTAAGGAGCGCTATGCCGCTCTTGGTGTGGACACAGATAAGGCCATCGAGACCTTGGAGAAGACTCCTATCTCCTTGCACTGCTGGCAGGCTGACGACGTAGTAGGCTTCGAGCGCAACGTAGCTGCCTCTGGTGGTATCCAGACAACAGGCAACTATCCTGGCAAGGCACGCAACATCGACGAGTTGCGCCAAGACATCGAGAAAGTGAAGTCTCTCTTGGCTGGTACCTATCGTTTGAATCTCCACGAGACCTACGGTGAGTTCGGCGGCAAGTTTGTTGACCGTGACCAAGTTGGCGTAGAGCACTTCCAAGGTTGGATGCAGTGGGCTAAGGAGCATGACTTGAAGCTCGACTTCAACTCCACCTCTTTCTCTCACCCTAAGAGTGGCAACCTCACATTGGCAAACCCAGACAAGGAAATCCGTGATTTCTGGATTGAGCATACCAAGCGTTGTCGTCGTATCGCAGATGCCATGGGTAAGTATCAGAACGACCCATGTATCATGAACATTTGGGTACATGATGGTTCTAAGGACATCACTGTAGAAAAGGCTCGCTATCGTCAGATTTTGAAGGATAGCTTGGACGAGATATTGGCAGAGGAATTGCCAAACATGAAGTCTTGCTTGGAGGCAAAGCTCTTCGGTATCGGCTTGGAGGCTTACACAGTAGGTTCCAACTACTTCTATACAGGCTATTGTGCCAAGAACAATGTCATCTACACACTCGATACCGGTCACTACGAGCCAACAGAGAACGTTTCTGACGCTGTATCAGCACTCTTGCTCTACGTACCAGAGTTGATGCTCCACGTATCTCGCCCTATGCACTGGGATTCAGACCACGTAACACTCTTCGACGACAATACTCGCAACCTCTTCTCTGAGTTGGTTCGTGCCAATGCACTCGACCGTGCTCACATCGGTCTCGACTACTTCGATGCTTCCATCAACCGTATCGGTGCTTACATCGTAGGTGTACGTGCAGCCCAAAAGTCATTGTTGCAGGCATTCTTGGAGCCACTCGATATTCTTCGCAAGTACGAGGACGAAGGCAAGCTCTTCGAGCGTCTCGCCCTTCTTGAGGAAGCTAAGACATTGCCTATGGGCGCTGTCTATGACTACTTCAACCTGAAGAACAACATCCCTGTAGGCGAGGAGTATATCGCAGACGTAGAGAAATATGAGGCTGAGGTCCTCTCAAAGAGAAACTAAGCCTATGGACATCATCATCGGATTAATCATCATAGCAGTTGGAGCATTTTGCCAGTCCAGCTGCTATGTTCCCATCAACAAGATCAAGGATTGGAGCTGGGAATCCTACTGGATCATACAAGGTGTCTTCGCTTGGCTCATCTTGCCATTCTTCGGTGCCTTGTTGGCAGTACCGGAAGGACACAGTTTCTTCGAACTATTTGATGGATACGGATTCAATGTGGCAATGACCATGCTCTTCGGTGTGCTTTGGGGCGTGGGCGGACTGACCTTCGGTCTCTCCATGCGCTACCTCGGTGTAGCCCTCGGACAGAGCATTGCCTTGGGAACCTGCGCTGGCTTGGGCACCATCATGGGTCCTGTCTTGCTCAACATCTTCTTCCCTGAGATGAACGCTTTGGCAGCTTTGACTTTCAGCGTTATCCTCGGCGTGGTCGTTACCTTGGTGGGCATCGCCATCATCGGTGTGGCTGGCAGCATGAAGGCTGCTTCTCTCTCTGAAGAAGAGAAAAAGGCGGCAGTCAAGGACTTCAACTTCCCTAAGGGTCTCGCCATCGCACTGTTGGCTGGTTTCATGAGCGGTTGCTTCAACGTAGGTCTTGCCTTCGGAGCTGACATCAACTTCGGTTCGCTCACACCTGATATGTACAAAACCTTACCAGCCACCTTCTTGGTGACATTGGGCGGTTTCGTCACCAATGCCATCTACTGTTTCTACCAGAACAGCAAGAATCACACTTGGGGCGACTACCAGAAGAAGGAAGTATGGGGCAACAACCTGGTGTTCTGCGCCTTGGCAGGAGCCTTGTGGTACAGCCAGTTCTTCGGTTTGTCACTCGGCAAGGGATTCCTCACGGAGTCGCCTACCCTCCTGACGCTCTCCTTCTGCATCTTGATGGCACTCAACGTGGTATTCTCCAATGTTTGGGGCATCATCTTGAAGGAATGGAAAGGTTGCTCGCAGAAGACCATCTCCGTGCTCATCGTAGGCATCGTCGTCTTGATTATCTCAAGTTTCCTACCACAGTTGATTTAACAACCTAAGACAATGAAAAGATTTGCATTTAAGATGTATCTCAAGAAGGGATGCGAGAAAGAATACGCCAAGCGCCACGCTGCGATTTGGCCTGAGTTGAAACAAATGATCAAGGAACAGGGAGTGAGCGACTACAGCATTTTCTGGGACAAGGAGACCAACCTCCTCTTCGCCGTTCAGAAATGTGACAGCGACACCAACAGCCAGGACACCACCAATGTGGACCCAATCACCCAGAAATGGTGGGACATGATGGCTGACATCATGGAGGTGAATCCAGACAACTCGCCTGTCACCATCCCACTGGAAGAACTCTTCCACATGGACTAGAAAGAAACGTATGTTTGGGATAAACAGCAAACATACATATAAAGGAAGCCCCCGAGCATTTCACAATGTCCGGGGGCTTATTCTTTACTCTTAAACCTAAATTCTTTACTTAAATCTACTAAACTACTTAACTTAAATATAACAAAATTCTACTGAATCTAAAACGTATGCAACCTATTTCTTTATCTTGGTAAATTAAATGCCTTTGTCATCTCAGCCATTTCCTCTTGACTCATACCATCAGGCTCAAAGCCCATGCACTTGGAGTCAATATAGATCTTGGCACTCTTGGAGAGAACATCAATCTGGTCGAAAGCATCCATCACGTCCAAGCCCTTGGCGAAGACTCCGTGCTTCTCCCACATTACCACGTCATAATCTTCCAATTCCTTCAAAGTTTCCTCAGCCAACTTCAAGCTGCCTGGCAACTGATAAGGGACGATACCCAAACCGAGTGGACAGAAAGCCTTGGTCTCTGGAATCATACTCCAAAGGAGATTGCTGAGCACATCCTTGCCCATGAACTTCTTGTTGTGGCTCATAGCAATCAACTCGATAGGATGAGTATGAACAGTTGCCTTATAGTTGGAACCCTTCTCGATGAGACGAGCATGAACACTCAAGTGACTAGGAAGCTCGGAGGTTGGCATCACAGGATTGTCGGCGATGATGACATAGCTAGCGCAATCATCCAAGATGCGAATGATGGAACCATTGTCCATAGGCCAACGAGCCAAATCACGCATTCTCTTGCCAGTACCCTTGCAGAAGAAATAGCAACCTTTCAATGCTGGCAATGCTGTACCAATCTGCTTCACCTCGCTGATAGCTGGCAAAGACTTGATTTCATCATCCACCAAATCGGTGATGTTGACGGTGATGTTGCCGCCATTACGCTCTGCCCATCCATTCTGCCAGAGATAACCTGCTACCTCAGCAATCTTATCGACCTCCTTCTTCAAGGCAGGACGACCTTCCAATATGCTACTCATGATTTTTTTTGTTTTTAGTTTGTTTTTGATTTCGATTGCAAAGTTAGTCAATATATCCTATGCCTTTCCCTATTTTTTGACAAATCAACCCTCATTTTTGTACTATTAGGCTTTTTTGTAAATCTTAGTTTGAACATATCAAACTTTTTACCTATCTTTGCCCGTGCAATTACATTATTATATATAGTCAACTTAAAACCAGCATAAATGAACAAACTACAAAAGACAAAAATCATGGGATTTTCTTTCGCCTTCGCATGGATGGCGACATCTGCCAGTTATGCTCAGATGCTACCTACCCCTACCCAGGAATCAAAGCCGGGAGTGAGATGGTGGTGGATGGGATCTGCAGTGGATAAGGGAAACCTCAAGTGGAATCTTGACGAATATGCCAAGGCTGGCATCGGTGCCGTTGAAATCACTCCTCTCTATGGCGTGCAAGGCAATGACAAGAATGATATTCCCTACCTTTCCCCAAAATGGATGGATATGCTACAGTTCGTGGAAAAGGAAAACCAACAAGTAGGCATAGAGACTGACATGGCTACGGGCACGGGATGGCCATTCGGCGGTCCGTGGGTGCCTATCAACGAAGCTGCCTGCAAGGCTATATTCGTGGATACCATTGTGGATGTCAAGCAGAAACTGATGGACATCGACTTCCAAGTGCCTACCAAGGAACGTGCCTTCGCCAAGCTGAAGCTGATCAAGGCTTATCCTGTGGAGGGTGACAAGAGAAAGAAACGTGTCATCGCCCTATACGAAAGTCGAACCCGACAGAAAGTGAAGCGTGCCGCCCCTGGAGGAGAGGGATATGTCATCGACCATTTCGACTCCACTGCCGTGGCTCACTATCTCGCCCATATCGACAGTGCCTTCGTGGCATCCAAGACACCCTATCCTCATACTTTCTTCAACGACAGTTATGAGGTGTATGGTGCCAACTGGACTCCTACCCTGCTAACCGAGTTTGAGAAGATGCACGGCTATCAGTTGCAAGACAAATTCCCAGAGTTCTTGGCTGGAGATGCAGAGGTGGTAAGCGACTACCGTGAGACTCTCGGCGATATGCTGTTGCACAACTTCACGGAACAATGGACGAAATGGGCGCATGAGCGTGGTGCCATTACTCGCAACCAAGCACATGGTTCTCCTGCCAACCTCATCGACTGCTATGCTGCCGTTGACATCCCTGAGATTGAGGGATTCGGTCTCACCGACTTCGGCATCAAGGGGTTGCGAAAAGACCCTGGCAAGACTCGTCCTAACTTCAGCGACCTCAGTATGTTGAAATATGCTCCTTCTGCCGCACACATCACTGGCAAGAAATATACATCGAGCGAGACCTTCACTTGGCTCACCGAGCACTTCAGAACCTCCCTGAGCCAGATGAAGCCAGACATGGACTTGATGTTCTGCGCTGGTGTCAACCACATGTTCTTCCATGGCACCGCCTACTCACCGAAGAACGATCCATGGCCAGGTTGGAAGTTCTATGCCTCTATCGACATGAGTCCTACCAACAGCATTTGGCGTGACGCACCTGAACTGATGAAGTACATCACTCGCAGCCAAACCTACCTGCAATGGGGACAGCCCGACAACGACTTCTTGGTATATCTGCCTGTGAGAGACATGTGGCGCAACGACACCAAGAACTGGTTGATGCAGTTCGACATCCACAGTATGGCGAAGAAGGCACCTGAGTTCATCAAGGTCATCCTCGACATCGACAAGGCAGGATTCGATTGTGATTACATCAGCGACAAATACCTTCGCACATGCCGTTTCAAGAATGGTATGATCGAGACTGCCGCCGGTACTCGCTACAAGGGTATCATCATCCCAGGCAACAACATCATGCCAAAGGATGTCATCGAGCACCTCTCTGAACTGAAGGCGCAAGGTGCCAAGATTATCAAGGGCGACAACACGAAGGCGATGGCTGAAGCGGCACAACCCGAACTGATGAAGAAGCAGTTGGGATTGAAGATGATCAGACGCTGCAATCCGATAGGACACCACTACTTCATCGCCAACCTCTCACCACAAGACATCGACTCTAGCGTAAACCTTGCAACAGGTGAGAAACAAGGCATCTGGTACAATCCTATGACTGACGAATATCAAGCTGCCCATATCGACAGCAAGGGAGTTCGAGTGCTATTGAAGAGTGGCGAGAGTCGCATCCTTATCACCTCCAACAAACCTATCGACAGTTGGAGCATCAGCAGCGACATCCTCTCCCATATCAAGGAGACTCAGTCTTACAACAAGAACCAAGGCTCCACAATGGAAGGGAAACAAGAAATCGACCTCACTACCAATAAGTGGGCTCTCTCCTTCACCGAGGAACAACCGCAGGTGGAACAGAAATTCCAATTGCAAGGTCTGAAGACTTGGGAAGGACTCAACGACAAGACCAAGGTGACAATGGGAACGGGCGTTTACGAGACCACCTTCAAACTATCGAAAGAGGAAGCTAAGGCTCCATGGAGCATCGACTTGGGAGATGTTCGTGAGAGCGCCAGAGTCTATATCAACGGCAAATACATCGGCTGCGCATGGGCTGTACCTTTCATCCTCGACTGCAAGGACGCACTCGTGAAAGGCAAGAATACCCTCCGCATCGAGGTGACCAACCTACCTGCCAATCGTATCGCCGAACTGGATAGACAGGGAGTGAAATGGCGTAAGATGAAAGAAATCAACGTGGTTGACATCAACTACAAGAAAACCACCTACGAGAACTGGGAGCCTGTGCCTAGCGGTCTCAACAGTTACGTTAAGTTGGTTCGCCCATGATTCTCCCCTATCGACGAGCATCATCAGAATCGAACGAACAATCGTTCTCTGATTCCAATAGACAATCATCAAACAATGTATAACCATAACATACCAAAAAGCAACATGAAGAAACTAATTCTTTCAGCCTTATGCGCGGTTTGCGGCTTGACTAGCCTGTCTGCCCAAAACGCATTGCAAAACGAAATCTTGGAGGTGGCACATCGCACCAACAACTACTTTATGACGAAGTACAGCGATCCGACCATCGACACCTATGTGAAGAAAGTACGTACCAGCAACCTCTGGACTCGTGCCGTATATTACGAGGGCTTGATGGCACTCTATGAGATTGACCCACAACAACGTTACCTCGACTACACCGACCGATGGGCTGACTATCACAAATGGACAGCTCGCCACAGTGTGAACGATACCGATGCCGACAACCAATGCTGTCAGCAAACCTACATCGACCGTTATGTACAAACAGGTGGCAAGAAGGACTTGAGCCAAGTAAAAGCCAATCTTGACCATCAGATGAGCACCAATAGAGTGTCTTACTGGACATGGATCGATGCCATCCAAATGGCAATGCCTGTCTATGCCAAATACGCCAAACTCACAGGCGAACGCAAGTATCTCGACTATGCCATGAACTCCTATAAGTGGAGCCGTGACACACTTGCAGGCGGTCTTTTCAATAAAGAAGAAGGTCTGTGGTGGCGTGACAAGGACTACGTACCACCTTACAAGGAGAAAGATGGCAGCAACTGCTACTGGAGCCGTGGAAACGGTTGGGTATATGCCGCCTTGGTACGTGTCATGGAAACCCTGCCTAAAAACGACAAGTACTATGCTTTCCTCAAGAAAGACTTCATCGCTATGAGTCAAGCCTTCTTGAAATGTCAACGTGAAGATGGATATTGGAACGTCAGTCTTCTCTGCCCAGCCAACTACGGTGGTCCTGAGATGACAGGTACCGGTCTCTTCCTCTATGGCATGGCATGGGGCGTACGCCAAGGCATCCTGCCACAAGCAAAGTATCAAAAAGCGATGAACAAAGCCTGGAAAGCCTTGGCAGCCTCCGTCCATGAGGATGGCTTTATCGGTTATAACCAAGGTACAGGCAAAGACCCTGCAGCTGGTCAGCCTGTCACCTTCACTTCCGTCCCAGACTTCGAGGACTATGGTACAGGATGTCTCTTGCTAGGAGCTGCTGAGTTTTATAAACTTCAAAATGCGACCCTCACAGCTACAACCCCAAAAGTTGCTGCAAAGAAGGTCGCCGCAAAGAAAAGAACTAGAAAGTAATTATCCCTTCATCAAGAAACAAAACGAATCATGAGAAAATATATTTTTCTGATGGCATGCTTGCTGGCTCTGATGCCAGCAAGCTCTGAAGCCGCAAAGAAACAAAAGAAAGTCAAGAAGGCCCAAACTGAACTTTGGCCCGATGGCACTAAGATGGATGCTTGGTTCTGCAACGCCCAAAAGGTGAATGTTGACACGCTCGGAAAGAAGTATGTCATCACGGATTATGGCGTGAAAAACGACAGCAACCTCATTCAGACAAAAGCTATCCAAGCCGTCATCGACCAAGCCGCCAACAACGGTGGTGGCGTCATCGTCATCCCTGCCGGAACCTACCAGAGCGGTGCACTCTTCTTCCGTCCTAAGACCCACCTCTACGTGGAGGAAGGCGGCAAGCTAAAGGGGAGCGACCGTATCGCCCACTTCCCTGTCATCGAGACTCGTATCGAGGGCGAGACATGTAAATACTTCTCTGCCTTCATCAATGCAGACCATTGCGATGGCTTTACGATTGCTGGTCCTGGTATCATCGATGGCAATGGTTATCACTATTGGGAAGAATTTTGGATTCGCCGCACCTGGAATCGCCAATGCACCAATAAGGATGCACAGCGCCCTCGCCTCATCTACATTTCCAATTCCAGCAACGTGACAATCCAAGATGCTCATATCCAAAACAGCCCATTCTGGACCAATCATATCTACCGCTGCGACCACGTCCGTTTCTTGGATTGTACCATCTTCGCACCGACAGAAGGAGTAAAAGCCCCTAGCAGCGATGCCATCGATATTGATGTATGCCATGATGTGTTGGTAGATGGTTGCAATATGCACGTCAATGATGATGCCATCGCCATCAAGGGTGGCAAGGGCACTTGGGCTGACCAAGCCCCAGAGAATGGTCCTGTATATAATGTACTGATTCAAAACTGCAACTATGGTAGAGTTCATGGTTGCCTCACCGTTGGCAGCGAGAGCGTGAACGACCGCAACATCGTACTGAGAAATATCAAGGTGGGCAACGCTCAACGAGTACTTTGGCTCAAGATGCGCCCTGACACCCCTCAGCATTACGAGTATGTCACTATTGATAACATCACAGGCAACACCGGCAGTTTCCTCGTCATCCGTCCTTGGACACAGTTCTTCAAGCCTGGTGATCGCAAGGATATGCCACTCAGTCAGTGCAACAACATCTCCATCAAGAACATCAGCATGAATTGCGACAACTTCTTCGATGTAGGCACAAGCGATAAGTATCGCCTAAGAGATTTCACCTTCGAGAACATCACTTGCACAGACAAGAAGATGGCATTCGATAGCAAACTCATAGAGAACACCCTCGTCAAGAATGTCAACATTCAAGAAAGAAGCAAGAGCAATGGATTGAAAACAACCAGTGATACCGATGGACTGAAATAAGATAAAGATAACAGAAACTAAAAAATCCTGCTAGTCAAAAGACTTGCAGGATTTTTTATGGGTGGAAGGTGGGACTCGAACCCACGACATTCAGAACCACAATCTGACGCTCTAACCAACTGAACTACGTCCACCATGTTAGCTAGCTTAATCGTTATTTCTTTTAAGCGAGTGCAAAGGTAGCAATATTTTTTGATTCCACCAAATTTTTCTTCGATTTTTTTTCAAAAAGAAGCGCATTTTATCCAAAAATCAAGAAAAATGGCTACTTCTCTCGCGAGAAATAGCCATAACCTATGTACAAACCTTTTATAAAAATGGTTCGTAGTTTCTTCAATTACTTAGCTGGAGAAGCTGGTGCCTTTGGCGCAGCAGGAGCTGCCTTCTGAGCATCTGCGCCCTGAGTTGCAGGAGCTTTCTGAGCACCAGCTGCATTGCTAGCACCTGGCATAGCAGGAAGAGCAGTCTGCTCTGTTGTAGCAGAATTCTCCATAACACTGCTTTCGCCTACTGCTGTAGGAGCTACGTAAGCGCAAGCTACACTGATGATGACCATTGCTGCAGCAAGGCCCCATGTTAATTTCTCGACAACATCGGTGGTCTTACGAACACCCATGATGGCGTTAGATGAAGAGAAGTTGGATGCAAGACCACCTCCCTTTGATTCCTGGATGAGCACGATGAAAATCATCAACAATGCTATCAAGACGATTAATACTACAAATAATGTGTACATTTTTAAAACTAGTTTTATTTATTATTATTTTTCTCTATTTCTTGCTGTTTCTGATCAGTTTCTCCAAGAAGCGCATCTGGTCGCCATAGTAGGCACTCTTGCCAGGATGCTTGGCATGAAGACGACTGATGATGTCGAGCGCACGCTCATATTTGCCTTGCTTGATGTAGATTCTCGCCAAGGTCTCCGTAAAGACGCCGCCATTCTCTGTCTGATCATCCTTCTCTTCCTCTATCTGAGGCTTGAACTCTGGTTGGTAATCGGCAGCAGAGTCTATCTTCGGCAACTTGAATCCTCCATCTTCCATGAAGTCATCAATCAGTGAGATAGTACGGGAAGGTTTCTCTTCTTCTTCCTCGCCTTCCGTCTCCAAGAGATAAGCCACATAGTCAACAGCTGCATCTGCAGGTGTTGGCTTCCTCTTCTCTTTCTTCTTTTTCTCTTCTTCCTCATCAGCAGGAA
>FR893268.1:161263-194159 GCA_000436035.1 Prevotella sp. CAG:732
TCAGCAGGAATTGATTCCAAGAAGTTGTCTATTAAGTCGGAAGTACGATCGGCATTATCATCCTTCTTTTCGACTGGTTTCTCCATCTTTTTGAGTTGGTAATGAGCTGCCTCCACCATTTGGAAGATAACCTTCCTGTCAGTGATGTAAATGGCTGCCCTACGCAATTCCTCATCAAAGCTGGCATCGTGGAGCAAGTATAGATTCTGCAACATCAATAGGCGAGCCGTCTGATAGTACGGATAGAGTGCTAGCAGCTCTCGGAGGTCATAAAGGGTTTCTTTATTCATCTCCTCTGGATGTTGTATCAATCTTAATAGTTCCACAAACGAATATTTATTATTTATAATTTATCATTTATTATCTACCCCATTACCAGTTGGCAACTGTGGCGTTGAATATCTGCTCCACCAAGTCTTTTACCATCTGGTTGACGAGTTCTTCTTGCACAGAGGCTAAGCTCTGAGTGGTCTCGTAACTCTTGGAGGAAGTAAATTGGCGTTCAAAGTCCTCGGTATGGTTTACATTGTTGGTGAATCTCACATTGACCGTGATGGAGAGCTCTGTCTGCGCTGAATATCCCTCACTCGACACACTCTTGTTGCGCTGACTGTACTGGGTTATCTCACCCTCAATCTTTAGGTCGCCGTTGCGTTTCACCTGTTGCAAACGAGTATGGTTGGCAAACTCATCCTTCAAGGCATTGTTGAACATCGGACCCATCGGCCCCCAAACATACGAGCTTCTGATAGGGAACTCGGCTATCTGAATAGTCTTGGTCTTCGTATAGTCGATACTTGCACCGTTGAACTTATAGCTCACGGAGCAAGCCGCCAAAATGCCCATCATCAAGATGACACCTATTATATATATATGTTTGCGAAAACGCTTCATATCTTCATTCTTACTTTTTCTCGTTATCTTCTTCCGAATCCTCATCATTGTTGCCGAGTCCATATTGCTTGATACGGCGATAGAGCGTTCTGTCGGAAATGCCCAACTCTTGTGCCGCCTTCTTGCGATTACCATTGTTACGCTCCAAGGCTTTCTCAATCATCTGCCGTCCGATGTCGTTCAAGTTGAGTGTCTCCGGCTCATTGATTTCCTCAGCCACAGCATCCTCTGCCTCATGCGGATGAATCACCTGGGCAGGGCGCATAGTGGTAGGATAATTCGGCTCAATGGATGAGATGGATTGCGGAGCGGAGAAACCACTTGCACCACTCAACTGTCGTGCCTCATCGAGTTGCTTCCTCAAGGAAGTCACATCCCTTCTCAGGTCACTCACGTTGCCTCTCAACTCATAGAGTATTTTGTAGAGCAACTCCCTCTCGCTCTCATAACTATGATTGCCGCCCGACTGACTAGGAATCGTCGCCAATTGGGTAGATTCCTCATCTTGCGGTATATACTTAAGCAGCACATCGGCAGAGATTTCTCTTTGTTCACTGAGTACAGACATCTGTTCGGTGATATTCTTGAGTTGTCTCACATTTCCCGGCCACTTATATTTCAGCATGATAACCTTGGCGTCATCACTCAGAGAAATCTTTGGCAAGCGATACTTCTCTGCCATCTGCATGGCGAAGAGACGGAACAACAAAAGTATGTCATTGCCTCGCTCTCTCAAAGGTGGCATTTGGATAGGAATGGTGTTCAGACGATAATATAAGTCCTCACGGAAACGTCCCTCGCTTACTGCCTTGCGCATATTGACGTTAGTGGCAGCAACGATTCTCACATCTGTCTTTCTCACTTCCTGTCCGCCTACCCTGATATATTCGCCTGTCTCCAACACACGAAGCAGTCGAGCCTGAGTCTGAATAGGCAACTCACCCACTTCATCCAAGAAGATGGTACCCTTGTTGGCGATACCGAAATAACCCTCACTCTCGCCGATGGCACCTGTGAAGGAACCCTTCTCATGACCAAAAAGTTCACTGTCTATAGTACCCTCAGGAATACTACCGCAGTTGATGGCGAAATATTTCTCTCGACGGCGAGGAGAATTGTCATGGATGACACGTGGAATGATCTCTTTTCCGACACCCGATTCACCGATGATCAGCACAGAAAGATCGGTCGGTGCCACCTGCAAGGCGACATCGAGTGCATGGTTCAAACCATCGCTATTTCCAACGATGTTGTACCTTTGCTTTATCTTCTGTAGTTCACTTACGTCCATTTAGCTGACAAAATTACGCATTTTTTTTGAATAAACTGCAAAAATGGCATAAAATAGTCACTTTTTTAACTTTTCACCTCTGCATTTGGGTTGAAAGGCGCATTTGAATGCTTCTTTGGGATAGAAAAGCGCACTTTCTCACTCTCATCACGTTTCTCATGATAAAGCTTAGGAAGTGGATTCGCTGAAGCCTCATCATAGTCGTTGCGATGACGGAATGCATCGATAGCGAGATAGATGGCATGACGGAAAGATGTCTCATCGGCATGACCCGTTCCTGCGATACTAAAGCTTGGTGTCACATCGGCTGTGGTACGGATGATTGGGAGACCTGCCGTATAGATCACACCATCCTCGGTATAGAGAGAATGGAACGGTATGGTAGCTTGGTCATGATACATCGCCATGACACCATCAAAGTCGGCGAAGTAACCTTGTCCGAAGAACTCATCTGATGCGTATGGACCGAAAGCCTGCACACCTTTTTCTGCCAAGGCATCGATGGCTGGGATGATGACTTCACGCTCCTCAATTCCACAACTGGTATCCTCATTGCTCTTTGGATTGAGCGAAAGTACTGCGATACGAGGATTGGTAATCATAAAGTCACGCTTCAAGGTTTGCTGCATCAGCGTCACCTTCTCTACGATAGCATCTGTAGTGATGCCAGCGGCAACCTCCTTCAACGGAGTCTTCTCCGTAACGGAAGCGATACGCAAGTTACCACCCACCAAGATAGACAAGCCTTTCTTGCCCTCACCGAGGCAAGTCTCAATATATTTCTTATGACCTTGGAAAGGATAGTTTTCTATCTGAGCGTTACCATTGTTGATAGGCGCGGTCACCAAGACATCATACAATCCATTGCGATAATCGGTCATTGCACGGTCGAGAGCTTTTACGGCAGCTTGTCCAGACTCTGGTGTAGGCATACCCATATCTACCTTCACCTCTTCCTCTACGGCAGCGAGGAGATTGATCCTTCCATCCTGTGCATCCTCTGCTTTCTGGATGATAGAGAACTGTCCTGGCAGATTCATCGCCTTACGATAGTAAGCTGCCACCTTAGGGGAACCATATATAATAGGTGTACAGAGTTCCAACATTTCTGGCTCTGCAAATGCCTTAAAGATGAGTTCATATCCGATACCATTGGTATCGCCATGGGTGATTGCCACCCTTACGTTCTGATTGTCCATTGTTTGTTTTTTAATAAAGTTTTGTTTGCAAATCATTTAAATGTGCGGGCTTCCTTTATTGATAAAAAGAATGACCCGCTATGTTAGTTGCCAGCGGCTCTCTTGGCAGTTGTCATCACCGCTTCAAGCTGCTTCATGAGATTTCTCTTTTTCATTTCCGGGGCATATACGAAGGCGATGATATAGATCACGTCCTCTTCTAGTGGCACTCGCCCCATCCTGTAGGGTCCGCCCATGGCATCTCCCTTCATCTCCCAGAGTCCCTGGGTCAGGTTGTTGTATAGCATCTTGGGGTAGCTAAGCTGCATATACATGTCGTCCATTTCCCCCACCATATTTTTGCGCAGCAAGCTGTCGATAGCTTTCTTCTCATATCGGGCATTTACCCTCAGGAAGATGAGGTTCTGCATTCCTCGGGCTGCATTGTTGGATAGCCAGAGGAAGTCCTTCGCCTCCTTGCTGGCATCTAGCTGGGCTGGTATCTTGATGTCGATGCCGAAGAGTCGCTTCACCAGCTTCTGTTCCTCTGGGTTTTGCTGGATCGCAGCAGACAGGTGCTTCTGCTCCACATCGTAGATGGCACCTTGGAGCAGTCTTGCCCTTGACTGAAGGCTGTCTCTTAGCTCCTGCACGGAGGCTGCGTGGATGCGGATGATGTTTTGCGGTGTGGCATTCTCATCGTGGCTTACCTTGATGGAGAAAGTCTTTCTCTCATCTGAGTTTTCTTTCTCCTTATCGGTGGAGGCTCTCTCTGTACCGATATAGAGCACTACTCGGGTTCTCATCAACAGATAGCTCCCACTCACCTTGCCTCGCTTCACCGAGATAACATTGCACATCGGCTCAGGTTGCGGCAGGATGTCCACGTCTTCCGTCAGCATCGTCTTCACGATATCCAACGTATCTCCCTCCAACAACACCTCATAAGGCTGTCCTATGCTAGCAGGCAGTTTCTTCTTATTCCCTCGCTTGCCGCCCAGTGAGCAACTAGCGAAGAAAAGGCAAGCCGTAACAAGGAGGCTGAAAGCCAAAAGCAATCTTCTAGTCATCGTTATTACATATTTTCCAACCACTTCTTTCCTGGTTTTGTGTAAAGCCAGAGCCAAAAGCCGAAAACAATGGCAAAACACAGTACCATTGTAAAAAGATACACTTCCATATAACTATTCATCGTTCATACTTTTACGATTCTTCGATATGTCTGATTTCCCCAATCTTCTTCGAGGTACTCAGCAATCCGCAAGCGGCATAGATGTCTTGTCCACGGCTGGCACGAATCGTAGTGAAAACTCCATGAGAGGTCAAGAAGTCACGGAACTGCTCCATCTTCTCATCATCCACCCCATGCAGTGGGATGTCTGGAATCTGGTGGAAACGGATGAGGTTGATACGGCAGTCGAGCCCCTTCAAGAGCTTGATGATCGCCTTGGCATGCTGCATACTGTCGTTCACACCCTTGAAGACGATATACTCGAAAGAGAGACGACGCTGGTGAGAGAAGTCATAGTTGCGCAACAACTCCACTACCTGCTCGATGCCCATTCCCTTCTCGGCTGGCATCAACTCCGCTCTCTCGGATGGTATCGGGTCATGGAGACTGATGGCTACATGGCACTCACTCTCCTCCAGGAATCGTTTCAACTTGTTCTTGATGCCCACCGAGCTGACCGTGAGACGCTTCGGACTCCATGCCCAACCATAATCGGCAGTCAATATCTCCGTGGCACGAAGCACATTGTCGAGGTTGTCCATCGGCTCGCCCTGTCCCATAAACACGATGTTGGTCAAGTTCTCCACCTCAGGCAGAGAGTATATCTGGTTGAGGATGTCGCCCGCAGGCAAACTCCCCTCAAATCCTTGCTTGCCCGTCTGACAGAAGAGACAGTTCATCTTGCATCCCACCTGCGAGGAAACGCAGAGGGTGGCACGGTCCTTATCAGGAATATAGACGGTCTCCACAAACTTGCCGCTTCGAGTTGGGAAGAGGTACTTGATGGTACCATCCACAGAGTGCTGTGCATCGGTATATCCTGCGCATCCTATTTCGTATTCGGCAGCCAGTTTGGCACGGTTGGCTTTCGAGAGATTGGTCATCTCATCGATGCTCTTCACATGCTGAACATAGAGCCACTTGGCAATCTGTCCACCGGTGAAAGCAGGCATTCCCAAGTCCTTCGCCACCTGCTTCAATTCAGCAAGGGTAAGACCCAAAAGATATTTTTTTTCGTTATTCATACTGCAAAGATACGCTTTTTTGGCGAAAAAGTGTTATCTTTGCCACATATTTTAATATAATAAGCTAAAATGTTTAATATTCAGAGCTAAAATGAGAGAAAAAATAGACCTTTTCTTGCCTTGTGAAGACCTTATGGTGGCACAAGAAGCCTTGACAGAACTTCACGACAACAAGACTGTTCAACATATCAATCTCTTGGTAAGTAGCGACTTTGCCGCCCAGCACCAAGTACCCGACGGATGCACCTTCGTGGTCATCGACCGACTAGAGAGTTCCAACACCATCACGAGCATCGCCGAGAACACAGATGCCGATTACGTCATCATCTGCACCAAGACCACCCCTATCAAGTGGGGACTCTATGCCTTGGAACGCTTTCTCCGCACTGCCGACGACACGGGAGCCGTGATGATTTACAGCGACCATTATTCAATGGTTAAGGACGAGCGCCTTTCGCAAGACGGCACTTCCGCCGTGGGTAAACTCGAAAAGCATCCCGTCATCGACTACCAAGAAGGTTCGCTCCGCGACGACTTCGACTTCGGAAGTCTCTGGCTCATCAAGTCACAATGCCTTCGTGACTATGCCGCCCAGACCGATCGAGTAGATTATCTCTATGCGGGTCTCTACGACCTTCGCCTCTACTTGAGCCGTATGGGCGAAATTTTCCACCTCAACGAATATCTTTATACGGAGAATGAACTCGACACGAGAAAGAGTGGCGAGAAGCAGTTCGACTACGTAAACCCTCGCAACCGTGAGGTTCAGATAGAGATGGAGCATGCTTGTACCCAGCACCTGGAGAAGGTGGGAGCACTGATAGATACTAGTTATTATCGCTTGCCCGACTTCAACGAGCAAGACTTTGAGTACGAGGCTTCCGTGGTCATCCCAGTCTTCAATCGAGAGAAGACCATCGCCGATGCCGTGAAGAGCGCCCTCAGCCAGAAAGCCAACTTCAAGTTTAACGTCATCGTGGTCAACAACCACTCCACCGACAAGACGGGCGAGATACTCAGTCGCATCGCTCACGAGATGGAAGAGAAGAACGACAAACAGGCTGGTCGCCTCATCCAAATCGTGCCAGAGCGCAGAGACCTCGGCATCGGTGGTTGCTGGAATGTAGCCATCAACAGCGACCATTGCGGCAAGTTTGCAGTACAGTTGGATAGCGACGACCTCTATTCTTCGCCAAAGACACTCCAAAAGATAGTAGATGCTTTCTACAAACAGAAGGCGGCGATGATGATTGGCTCCTACCGCATGTGCGACTTCGACCTCAACACCTTGCCTCCTGGACTCATCGACCACAAGGAATGGACGGAAGACAATGGATGCAACAACGCCTTGCGCATCAATGGATTGGGAGCACCACGTGCTTTCTTCACGCCATTGGTGAGACAGATTCAGTTCCCTAACACCTCGTATGGCGAGGATTATGCACTGGGCTTGGCTTTCTCTCGCCGCTATCGTATCGGCAGAATCTACGATGAATTATACCTTTGCCGTCGTTGGGGTGGCAACAGCGACGCCGCCTTAAGTATCGACCGAGTAAACGCCAACAATCTCTACAAAGACCGCTTGCGCACCATGGAGCTGAAGGCACGCCGACAGATGCTCCAGGGCAAGGCAGACATCATGGAAGACAGCAGCATCTCTAGATTCTTCAACCGCCAGTTGGAGAAGTGGGATGACGCACGCCATCGTTTCCGTGACCTCAAGCACGTGGAGACCAAGAAGTTATCCGAAGAAGTGCGACTCCAGTTCAATCCGGCTCGCATCGTGAGCACCGGAGCCAAGATAGACAAGAAGACCTTGGGCGAACGCCCTTGCTTCCTCTGCGAAAAGAATCGTCCGAAGGAGCAGATGTCACAGCAGATAGACGAGCGTTTCCACCTCTTGGTCAACCCATTCCCTATTCTGCCTGTCCACTTCACCATCCCAGCTCGCAAGCATCAGCCACAAGCCATCTACAAAAACTATGGCGAGATGCATCGCTTCCTATCCTTGCACAGCGAATTGATGGTATTCTACAATGGTCCGAAATGCGGAGCCTCTGCTCCCGACCATCTTCACTTCCAGGCTGGTACAAGTGGCATTCTGCCTTTGCAAACCAACTGGCAACGCCTCTCTCGCAACCTCACCGACGTCATCAGCCTCAACGATGAGGAAAAGATTGCCGTGTTGAGAGATTTCATCGTACCGGCTTTCGTCATCATCTCCAAGAGTGAGGAGAGCGACGAGACTCTCTTCCACCGCCTCTATAAGTCGATGCCGATGCGTGGCGACGAAACGGAGCCGATGATAAACATCATCGCTTGGCGCAAGGAAGACGAGTATATCAGCGTGGTCATCCCTAGAGAGAAGCATCGTCCGGAAGCTTACTTCGCTGAGGGCGATGCCCAAGTGATGGTTTCCCCAGGAGCCTTGGATATGTCGGGACTCATCATCACCCCTCGTGAGGAAGACTTCCATAAGTTGACCGAGGAAAGTGCCACCACCATCTTGCAGGAGTGCGGCATCTCGACAGAGAAGATGAACAGTATCGTGACCAAGCTCAAGACCTCCAAGGAGGCTGAGACTGGGGCTGAGACTGCCACCTTATATAATAATGGTAAGCAACCGAACGTCACCGTGGGCATTGTCAGCGGTCAGAAGATTCACTTCTCGCTCAACAAGCCTTATCTTGCCAAGGGCGAGACCGTGATGGGTGAGCAAGTCGTAGAGTTCTCCGAGGGCGGCGTGCTTTGGAATGGCAATCAGTAC
The DNA here is from genome assembly GCA_000436035.1 of Prevotella sp. CAG:732. Classification (GTDB taxonomy): domain Bacteria; phylum Bacteroidota; class Bacteroidia; order Bacteroidales; family Bacteroidaceae; genus Prevotella. Next base: position 169,650 of record FR893268.1, read on the forward strand.
AGCAAGTTGACTTTCCATCCACAGAGTGCCGATGCCTCATTCTCACTGAGTGATGTCACCATCGGTGTCAACTTCCATTGGGAGCGCAAGGAGACACAGACCTTCCTTGGCACACTCCGTTTCGTGGTCGAGGCTGACAAGATATGCGCCATCAACGAGTTGCCAGTGGAGAAATACTTGGAGAGTGTTATCTCCAGCGAGATGAGTGCCACCTCCAGTCTAGAGCTACTGAAGGCACACGCAGTCATTTCCCGTTCTTGGCTCTTGGCACAGATGAAGAAACGTCGTGAGGTAGCTGCCAGCGGCAACAACTTCTTCTCGTTTGTCAAGAAAGACGACATGCTGATTCGTTGGTACGACCGTGAGGACCATACCATCTTCGATGTATGTGCCGACGACCACTGTCAGCGATATCAAGGCATCACCAAGGAGACCTCTCCTCACGTGGCAGAAGCGATTCGCCAGACGCTCGGACAAGTCTTGCTCGATGGCGAAGACATCTGTGACGCCCGCTTCTCCAAGTGCTGCGGAGGTGAAACCGAGGAGTTCCAATATTGTTGGGAAGATACCCCGAAGAGTTATCTCACCGCCGTGAGAGACCTGGTTTTGGGAGTGAAGAACGAAGAACACTCTTCACTCCAAGACGAGGCTACAGCTGAGCGATGGATTCGTTCCAACCCTCCTGCCTTCTGCAATACGACAGACAAGAAGATTCTCTCCCAGGTACTCAACGACTACGACCAGGAGACTGCCGACTTCTATCGCTGGAAGGTAACCTACAGCCAAGAGAAACTCCAACAACTCTTCGAGGAGAAACTGAAGATGAACTTCGGAGCCATCCTCGACATGAAAGCAGTGGAACGTGGCAAGAGTGGTCGCATCAGCAAGCTCCAAATCATCGGCGCAGAGAAGACTTTTACTATTGGAAAGGAACTGGAGATTCGCCGTGCCCTGAGCGACACTCATCTTTACAGTTCAGCCTTCGTGGTAGATAAATATGACAAGGATGAGCAAGGCGTGCCACAACGATTCGAAATCATCGGAGCCGGTTGGGGACATGGCGTAGGTCTCTGCCAGATCGGTGCTGCCGTGATGGGTGAGCAAGGGTATGCCTACAACGACATCCTCCTCCACTACTACCAGGGAGCAGAAATCAAACAACTCTATAAGTAATTAATAATTAACAATTAAGAATTAATAATTATTGATGGGAACAACGAGAAACAAAAGGAATCCATGGGCTTGGATTCCTACCCTATATTTTGCGGAAGGACTGCCTAATGTCATCGTGACAGCCCTTTCGGTGGTCATGTACATGCAGATGGGACTCACCGATGCCGAGGTAGGTCTCTTCACAGGATGGCTTGCCCTGCCTTGGGTCATCAAACCCTTGTGGAGTCCTTTCATCGACCTCTTGAAGACCAAGCGTTGGTGGGTGCTCACGATGCAAGCGCTCATCGGAGCCTCCTTGGCAGGCATCGCTTTTTCGCTCCCTACCGCCTTTTGGTTTCAAGCCACGATGTGTTTCTTCTTCCTCATCGCCTTTTGCAGTGCCACCCACGACATTTCCGCCGATGGCTTCTACATGATAGAGCTAGACGAGCACAACCAGACCAAGTTTGTCGGTTTGCGCAACACCTTCTATCGCCTCGCCATCATCTTCGTGAATGGTTTCTTGGTGATGTTGGCAGGAGTCTTACAGGTGATGTTCCGCAACCAGATTCGCTTCTCTTGGGCTTTGATATTCTATGGATTGGCAGGTATCTTCATCGGCTTGTGGCTCTACCACAGCCGCTTCATGCCAACTCCAAAGGAAGACGTGCAGACCGACAGAACGATTGGCGAGGTGGCACACGAACTGAAGAATATGTTCCGCACCTTCTTCGTCAAGTTTGGTGTGAAGGAAACGGTCTTCGTAATGCTCTTCCTCTTGTTCTATCGTTTCCCAGAGGCATTGCTCAACACGATGACCAAGACGTTCATCCTTCGTCCTAACTCACAGGGCGGACTGGGCATGTCGCCTCAGGAATACGGTCTTGCCAATGGTACCGTGGGACTGATTGGTCTCTTGCTGGGTGGTATCATCGGTGGTATCTTGGTGAGTCGAGACGGTATGAAGAAGTGGTTGTGGCCATTGGTTTGCGCCATCACCTTGCCAGACGTGGTGTATATCTACCTAAGTTACTCGCTCAACTCTGACATTGTGATGGTGAGCACCTGTCTCTTCATCGAGCAGTTTGGCTATGGTTTGGGCTTTACCGTGCTTACCTTATATATGTTATACTACAGCCAAGGCAAGTTCAAGACCTCCCACTACTCCATCTGCACCGGTATCTCCTATCTCGGTTTGATGTTACCAGGCATGATTTCCGGCTATATGAAGGATATGTTGGGGTATCGCCACTTCTTCATCGTAGTCATGGCATGTTGCGCCATCACCTTCCTCGTCACCGCCTTCCTCAAGATAGATCCTAACTTCGGAAAGAAGGAAGAGGTTATCGATGAAGAGGATGACGACATAGAGGAATAAGACTTATAAACGTGGAGGCTTTCGATGCTAAACCACGGTCTTTACACCGAAAGAACTGCATCATAGCGATTGCGCGACATATGTCGTGCAATCAAATGACAAATGCCACGCAATCATACGACATATGTCGTGCGATTGCGTGGCATTTCTTGAGTATCTACAAGCCTAGGCTCTTCCACTACAAGAAACGAGGGTAATCACCAATAAGGCCGAGGGTTTACGCTCTATCTGATAACTTTCACCTCGCCATTCTTCGAGAGCTTGACGATGCTAGATGGGGTGTGAGGCTTGTGCTCCTGACGACGTGACCAACATACGTAATCTACTTGCTCCAACAACTTAGGGTCGATGTCACAATAGTTCTGTGCAGCTGGCTCACCACTGATGTTCGCACTGGTGCTCACTACAGGCTTCTGGAAACGATAGCAGAGTTGCTTGCTGAATGGTTCGTAAGTGACACGCATCGCCAAAGTGCCATCCTCTGCCACGAGATTGTTAGCAACACCAGTGGCATCATCCAAAATCACGGTAGTTGGCTTTACAGGCATAGCCACGTCGATAAACTGCCATGCCACCTCTGGTACATTGCGGAAATAGCGAGCCATGCGGTCGGCACTATCCACCAAACAGATGAGCGCCTTGCTGTCATCACGCTGCTTAATCTGATAAACCTTAGCCACTGCCTCTGGATTGGTTGCATCACAACCGATTCCCCAAACGGTATCCGTAGGATAGAGAATCACTCCACCCTTGCGCATACACTCCACTGCGTTCTTAATATCTTGTTCTTGAGTCATTGTTTGATTCCTCCAATATAATTTGATTTTAAACTGTCTTAGATGCTCTTGTATAGTTCGATGTCACGCATTCCATTGAGGAAGTCACGTGCCTCCATACGTTTCTTGCCACTGATTTGGATGGTCTCCAACTGTAGCCACTCATCCTCACAGGCGATGAGCAACTGCTTGCCTTCCACCTTCAGACTACCCACAGCTACATCAGCAGCTATAGCTTTACCAGTCTTGCTAGTCTTAAATACCTTCAACACCTGCGCCTTGCCACCTTCCTTCTGAATCTCAGTCCATGCACCTGGATATGGCGAGAGACCACGTATGAAGTCATATACCTTCTTGGCTGGCTGATGGAGATGGATACGGCAGGTATCCTTGAATATCTTTGGCGCAACATGGAGAACGGTATCTGTGGCAATCATTTCCTCCTGAGGCATTGACTCAATGTTGCCGTTAGCGGCAATCAACTTATCTATCGTCTCTACCGCAATCTCAGCACCCAAGTGCATCAATCCGTCATAGACATACTCCACATCGGCATCATCCGGGATGGCGAAAGGCTTCTGCATGATGATGCGACCGGTGTCTATGTCATGGTCGAGGAAGAAGGTAGTGACACCCGTCTCCGTCTCACCATTGATGACCGCCCAGTTGATAGGAGCTGCACCACGATACTGAGGAAGCAACGCTGCATGAACATTGAAGGTACCAAAGCGAGGCATATCCCATACCACCTCTGGCAACATGCGGAACGCTACCACCACTTGCAAGTCGGCTTGATAGCTACGCAACTGCTCCACAAACTCCGGGTCCTTCATCTTGACTGGTTGCAACACAGGCAAGCCCTGCGACAAGGCATACTGCTTCACCTGTGATGGTTGCAAGGTATCTTGATGGCGACCCACAGGTTTATCAGGCTGAGTCACCACAGCCACCACGTTATATCCGCCTTCTACAAGGCTCTTGAGGGACTCCACCGCAAACTCCGGGGTTCCCATAAATATGATTTTTAAATCTTCTTTCTTCATTTCATTTAATTTATTCTGCCGACATATCCGCCACAATCTGGCGATAAGTGGAATAGACCGTGGTACGACTCAGATAGCCCACCAAGACACCACTCATATCGACCACAGGCAACTGGGCGGCATCGGTCTCGTCAAACTTCCTCATCACCTCATCCATCGGTTCATGGTCACTGACCACCGCAGAGGGTTGAAGCATCAACTGGCGAACCGTAAAGCGATTGTATAGTTCGGTACGGAAGATAATATGTCTAACCTTTGTAATATCGATGATGCCCAAGAGCACACCACCTTTATCCACCACAGGCAAGAAGTTGTTGTTGCTTCGACTTATCTCAGACACCAACTTAGACATCGGAAGGTCTGGACTCACTGGGTGATAATCCTTTGCCACCAAACTCTGCATACCCATCAACGTGAGGGCGGCCTTGTCGATATGGTGGGTGAGCAACTTTCCTTCTCGTGCCAATCGAAGCGCATAGATACTATGACTCTCGAAGATGCTGATGGTCAGGAAGGAACTGATGCAGACAATCATCAATGGCATAAACAACTGATAACCACCCGTCAACTCAGCTATCAAGAAGATACCTGTCAATGGAGCATGCATTACTCCCGTCATCACACCCGCCATACCCATCAAGGTGAAGTTCTGTTCCGGAACATAAACACCGATTTGGTTCATGTTCCAAAGGCGTGAGAAGAAGAAGCCTGCGAAACCTCCAATAAAGAGGGATGGCGCAAACGTACCTCCGCATCCGCCACTACCATTGGTAGCAGAAGTAGCAAAGACCTTGGTAAAGGTAACCAGTCCGATATAGAGAATCAACAGTTGGCTGTGCCCATAAAACAAGGAATTGCCCATCACCTGGTTCCAATCGGCTTCCGTCCTACCCTTCAAAAGGATATTGACAGCAGAATAACCCTCACCATAGAGAGACGGAAACAGGAAGATGAGGCTACTCAACACGAGACCACCCACCAAGAGTTTGAGATAAGGACGCTTGCCCAACTTGGCAAAGAAACCCTCACAAGCCGACATGGTTCGCATGAAATATAAACTCACGAAACCACAGAAAACTCCCAGCAAGATACAAGCTGGCAATCGGTCCAACTCCCAAGGATTGGTCAGCGTGAAGTCGAAAAGCGACTTCTCTCCCATCAAGATGTAAGAGAAACAAGTAGCCGTGACGCATGAAATCAAGATAGGCAAAAGGGATGCCATGGACAAATCGACCATTAGCACCTCCAGGGTGAAGACGAGTCCGGCAATCGGTGCCTTGAAGATGCCTGCAATGGCTGCACTGGCACCACAACCCACCAACATGATCATCGTCTTCTTGTTCATCCTGAATATCTGTCCCAAGTTACTGCCGATGGCAGAACCGGTCAGCACGATAGGAGCCTCGGCACCCACAGATCCACCAAAACCGATGGTGATACCAGATGCCACCACCGATGACCAGCAGTTGTGGCTCTTCAGCTTCGACTGCTTGGTGGAGATGGCATAGAGCACCCTCGTGATACCATGCGAGATATTGTCTCTCACCACATATTTGATAAAGAGCGACGTGAGATAGATACCCACGATAGGAAAGAGAAGGAACAACAAGTTGTAAGTGTTCTTCTCAAATCCCGACGTAAGCAAGACTTGTATCTCATGCACAATACTATGCAGAAAATAACCTGCCACAGAGGCAAGCACACCGATGACAAAAGCCAGGACCAGCGTCATCTGGCGATCGGAGATATGCTCCTTCTGCCAATCGACTACCCGCACCATCACACCAGGTTTCTCCGCCATTTCATCTATCATTTTTCTTTCCTCTTTTCTTTATCGGTTCTTCTATTTCTACAAGAAGGCTGTCCTCCTTTTCTACAAGAGAGTTACTCCTCCTTTTCTACAGGAGGAATTGTCCTCCCCATTCTCACTACATCAAAACTCAGAGGTGAAGTGGAACTTGATATGCTCGAAGTCTTGCTGCGCCATGCCCAATACATAGCCAGAGTCGGCGAGGAACACATCTCTTCCCTCGATGTCCTTTGCCATATACTGATACTTGCGCTTCTTGAAGTTCTCCAACTCCTTCTCGTCGTCAGCCTCAATCCAACAAGCCTTGTGCAAGTGAACAGGCTCCCAACGACACTTGGCATTGTACTCGTTCTCCAAGCGATACTGGATGACCTCGAACTGCAACTGTCCTACGGTACCCACGATGCGGCGACCATTGAACTGATTGACAAACAACTGTGCCACACCTTCGTTCATCAACTGCTCCAAACCCTTCTGGAACTGCTTGCTCTTCATTGGGTCGTCGTTCTCGATGTACTTGAACAACAATGGAGAGAAACTTGGCAAACCACGGAAGTGAATCTTCTCACCCTCGGTCAAGGTATCGCCAATCTTGAAGATGCCATTGTCTGGCAAACCTACGATGTCGCCTGGATAAGCCTCATCAATGGTACTCTTGCGTTGCGCCATAAACTGGGTTGGTGAAGAGAAACGCACGGTCTTGTCGAGACGTACATGATAATATGGCTGGTTGCGCACGAACTTACCAGAGCAAATCTTGCAGAATGCAATACAAGAGCGGTGGTTAGGGTCGATGTTGGCGGTAATCTTGAAGATGAAGCCCGTAAACTTAGGCTCCTCTGGCTCCACCTCACGCTCCTCTGCCTGGGTAGGCTTTGGAGAAGGTGCTATCTGAACGAAGCAATCCAAGAGTTCCTGCACACCGAAGTTGTTCAAGGCTGAACCAAAGAACACCGGAGCCACCTCGGCTGAACGATAGGTCTCCACGTCAAACTCCGGATAGACACCATCCACGAGTTCGAGTTCCTCACGAAGTTGAGAAGCCTCACGCTCTCCCACATGCTGGTCGAGCTCCTCGGAGTTGATGTCCACCTCCACTTTCTCTGTCACACGCTGTTTGTTAGGTGTGAAGAGGTTCAACTGATGTTCATAGATATTATAGACGCCCTTGAATCTAGCACCTTGACCAATTGGCCAAGACAATGGGCGCACCTTGATTTTCAATTCTTCCTCCAGTTCATCGAGTACGTCGAATGGGTCACGACCCTCACGGTCCATCTTGTTGATGAAGATGATAACGGGAGTATTACGCATACGGCACACCTCCATCAACTTACGGGTCTGTGCCTCCACGCCCTTGGCAGAATCGACCACAATGATGGCTGAGTCAACGGCGGGGAGCGTACGATAGGTATCCTCGGCGAAGTCCTGGTGTCCAGGAGTATCGAGAATATTCACCTTATATGGGTCGCCAGTCTGTCCGTCTGGAAGATAATCAAACTCCATCACGGATGTAGAGACAGAGATACCACGCTGCTTCTCAATGTCCATCCAGTCGGAAGTGGCTGTCTTGCGAATCTTATTATTCTTGACGGCACCTGCCACCTGAATCTGTCCACCGAAGAGCAGGAACTTTTCGGTCAATGTTGTCTTACCAGCATCAGGGTGAGAAATGATGGCAAATGTTCTTCTTCTTTCTATTTCTTTCATACCTTAATATAATACCTATTTAAATATTGATACATTATATATATGCTTGCGAGAATTACTATGCGCGAGCCATAATTATTAATTCTTAATTATAAATTATTAATTCTCATCAAAGTCCAGTCCTTCCGTGCGATCCTTGATATAATAGTCGCTCAGCAAACCGACGAAGGTGGTGATTTCCTTGATGGCACGCTCTGTCTCTGGGGTGATAGGCTTCTTCTGCAATCTGAGCATCATCACGCCATAGAGTGCATCAAGGCAAGTCTCTATCTCGTTCACGGTTTTATCGCCACGGTTTCTCAATTCCACGATAAAAGGCAACACCTTATAGTACTCGGCATTGTAGATAGGGAACTTGGTGCTCTGCAAAAGCATTCCGTGGAGGTCGATGACATCCTTGAGCAACACCTTATTAATATTCAGGTGACCAGACTCACGCTTTCCCTCCTCGTTCATCATTCGAATGAGATTGCCAAACCAGTCGATTTCCTCGTCCTTCTGTTCGTCAGTGAAGTTGAAACGATCGATATATTGCTTCTTGATGACAGGGAGTGAGCAACCATAAGCACGGATGATGTCTTCCACCTGCCACATATACAACAAGTATTCTGCGATACTCTTCTTCTTTAATTCTTGCGCTACAAACATTGATAATTAAGAATTAATAATTAATAATTTCTCTAGAACTCTGGGAGATGATAAAGATTGAAAATCGTACCTATCAAGGCGATGACCGAGAAGATGATAACCACGCTTCCTATTACCTTATTAATAATAAGGATGCCATTGGTATCAAACTTGCCTCTGATTTTATCAACCAACCAAGTAAGTCCGAACCACCAAAGCAAGGCTCCGAACACGATACTCAGATAGCCCACTCCCATCTCCAACGGCATGTCGGGCACAACAAATGCAAACTGTGCGAAGGTTGCCATAAAGAGGAAGACGATAAGAGGATTGGAAAGGGTGACGAAGAATGCCGTGATGGCATTGTGCGTCAGCGACCCTTGCTTGTTGCTGCTCTGGTGCATATTCTTGGTAGGATTGCTCTTGAAACAATAAATGCCAAAGGCAAGCAAGAGCAAGCCACCAAAGATCTGAAGATAGAACTTGTTCTGAGCATTGTTGACAAAATCCATCACAAAGCTCATTCCCAAACCCGTAAAGAGAGCATATACGATGTCGCTGCAAGCGGCACCGATACCTGTCACGAAACCATACCAACGCCCCTTGTTCAAAGTGCGCTGGATACACAAGATGCCTACAGGTCCCATAGGGGCAGAGGCGATAATACCTATGATAATTCCCTTGAATATAAAATCAAGAATATTTATCTCAATTGGAAATGTTATACTCATACAGAGCGCAAAGATACAACTTTTTACCCATATCGAGTAATTTTTTGGCTTAAAACTTTGTTTTAGGTATTTTTTAACCATAAAACTTTGCCATTTCCGAAGTTTTTCCTATCTTTGTGCCAAAATCTAACAAATTTCTAACTAAATAAATAGCAAGACATGACAGAAAATGAATTGAAGCCGTATGTAATCGGTTTGGACCTCGGTGGTACCAACTCCGTTTTCGGCATCGTTGACTCACGGGGTGAGATCAAGGCTACTACTGCAATCAAAACTGGTGGTTATGAGAATGTAAATGACTATGTAAAGGCTTCCGTTGAGGCACTTCAGCCTATCGTTGATACCGTAGGTGGCATCAGCAAGATCAAGGCTATGGGTATCGGTGCTCCTAACGGCAATTACTATAACGGAACGATTGAGTTTGCTCCTAACTTGGCTTGGGCTCATGATGGCGTAGTGCCATTGGCAAAGATGTTCTCTGATGCTTTGGGTGGTCTGCCTGTAGCTTTGACCAATGATGCCAACGCTGCTGCCCTCGGTGAGATGACATACGGCGTGGCTCGTGGTATGAAAAACTTCATCGACGTGACCTTGGGTACTGGCGTAGGTTCTGGTATCGTCATCAATGGTCAGATGGTTTATGGTTGCGATGGTTTCGCAGGCGAGTTGGGTCACGTCATCATGGTACGTGGCGAGGAAGGTCGTCCATGCGGTTGCGGTCGCAAGGGTTGTTTGGAGGCATATTGTTCAGCTACCGGTGTAGCTCGCACAGCTCGCGAGTTCCTTGAGAAGAGCGAGGAGCCATCTCTCCTCCGTGACATGAAGCCTGAGGACATCACTTCTTACGATGTAAGTGTGGCAGCTGGCAAGGGCGACGCCTTGGCTAAGCGTGTATATGACTTCACTGGCAAGATGCTCGGTGAGGCTTGCGCCGACTTCGCAGCATTCTCTTCTCCTGAGGCATTCGTCTTCTTCGGTGGTCTGACCAAGGCTGGCGACTTGTTGATGAAGCCTGTAAAGGAGGCTTACGACAAGAGCGTATTGAAGATTTTCAAGGGCAAGGCTAAATTCTTGGTTTCTACCCTCGACGGAAGTTCCGCAGCCGTTCTCGGTGCTAGTGCCGTAGGTTGGGACTTGTAATTTCTGGAGGAAACATTTCATTTTAAATTGCTATATGAGTACTCATATAATGATTTATATCTTACACATTTAAGGCTCTCGATTTCCCATCGAGAGCCTTTTTCGTATCAAAACTGCACTTTTTGTCGAAACTATTTGCGCCTTTCTAGTTTTTTTCGTAATTTTGCACCCGACTTTATAAAAGATTGTATCTAACGAGTTATATTAGATTTAGTTTAAGATAAAAAGTGTATTAAGATGACAACCATCAATCATTTGTTGTCGATGTCGAAGCGCATCCTAGTTTTCTTAGCTTGCCTTGCCTTCTGCATCACCCTCTCTGCCCAAGGCACGCAGCCAGAGGCTGACCGTTATATATCCAAGACCTTCAAGGTCTGTCCCTTTAATGTGGATGGATTGCCTAAGAAGTTCGGTTTCATCAATGTCAACCCAGACGGAAAGGGGGCAGAAGGAGCTAAGACTATCGGACAATACATCAACCAAAGTGACATAGACTTTTGGGGATTGAGTGAGGACTTCAACTACCACAATGACTTGGCTAATGAAATCACCGATGGTAAGTATCAGATAGGCACCTATCGTGGCGGCATCAATTTGAATCAATTCAAACTGAATATGCAATTCGATACCGACGGTTTGAACTTCCTCAGCAAAACTCCCTACTCTTTTTCTGATGAGTCATGGGTAAAGTGGAACAAGTGCAACGGATGGGCAAACCATGGTAACGATGAAATGATCAGAAAAGGCTATCGCCATTATCTTGCCAACCTCGGTGATGACATTGAGATAGACTTCTACATCATGCACATGGATGCAGATACGGATGACAAAGATAATGAAGCACGTGCCGACCAATGGAAACAACTCTATAATGCCATCGTTACTAATACCAATGGGCGACCTATCATCGTGATGGGCGACACCAACTGTCGTTACACCCGTGATGACCTCAGAGGACTTTTCATCGATCCTATCAACCAAGCAGGGAAATATGAAGTGAAGGATGCTTGGATAGAGCACTGCAAGAATGGCATCTACCCTACCCTCGGAAGCGATGCGCTCATGGTAGATCAACTTGGTTACAAAGAAGGCGAGATCGTCGATAAGGTACTCTACCTCAATCCTACGGATGGAGACTGTCACATCAAGGCACTTAACTTCAATGTTGATTCTGAGTTTACAGTCAGCGACCACCGTCCAGTTATCGTCACGATGGAGGTAATGAGCAAGTTCACCACTACTGGCATTGAGAATGCCAACACCTCATCTCTCTTGGATAAAAAAACATCAGCAAACAAGAGTAGTGGCATCTATGATGCATCAAGCAGACAACTCACACAAATGGTGAAAGGCTTGAACATCATCAAGATGAGTGATGGCTCTGTGAAGAAAATCATCAAGAACTAAAGTAAGGAAATACATTAAACAATAATACATATACTACGATATTTACGAATAAGTAACATATCAACTATATTCAATAACTTTTAAGTAAAAGTAAAAATGAAGACAATGAAAATGATGGCAAATATTGCTAAAGGTTTGATGCTCGCTGCTTTCATGGCAGTCGGCACAACAACAGTTAACGCTCAGGAACAATCAGCAACCTACACTCCAGCTGACGCTAACGACTGGTGGATGGGCGAGGATGTTAGCAAATTAAAAGAGGCTTACCTCTACAATGTAGGTGCTCAAATTTTTGCTACAAACAACACTCCATCTGAGACAGACATCAAAAATGCAAATCTTTGGACTATTGGTAGCGGAAATACCTTCACAAACAAAGAGACTGGAAATGTTTTGCATTTGCATTCTGTTTGGAGCTTGGGTGTTACATGGACTGCAAGTATCTCAAACGATGATGCCACATCATTCAGCTTAGAAAACGGCACAAGCACAAACAAAGGCTTTGCTTATCGTTTAGCAAACAAGGAAGGAATAAATACACGTTACTTTAACATTGATGGTAACATATACTCTCCCGCAAAAAAACAAAGTACTTACAACGACTGGCTTTTCATCTCTCAAAAACAGAAGGATGCTTATGTGGAATACAAAAACTCATTCAATGAGGTAGATAGCTACCTAACAAATGAGAAGGTAGAAAAGGAAGAAAGCTTGCTCGCCAAGATCAAGGAAGTTTTGACTACAGTTTCTAACGTTGGTCACTCTTTCTCCACCTATGCTGGAGAAGATGGAGACAAGGTAAAACTCACCGGCATCCTTGAAGAGATCAAGAACTTCTTGAACACTCCAACCGGTATTGAGACTATCAAGCCAACAACAGGCAAAGCTAAGGCAGAAACTATCTACGATGTAAATGGCGTTCGCCAGAACAACCTCACCAAGGGTATCAACATCGTAAAGATGAGCGATGGTACTACTAAGAAGATTATCAAGTAATCAGAAACAGATACCAACATACAAAAACGGAAGTCGAGCAAATCGCTTGACTTCCGTTTTTTATGTTTATGATACTAACCTATAATAGGTATCATACTTAGCTATCATAAGTATCATACTCAGCAATCCTAACTATGATACTTAGCTATTATAACTATGATAGTTAGCTAATCATCTAAACATGATAGTTAGCAGGTTGACCTTGTGGAGCATTCTCCCCAAACAGCCAGTTCTTGACTATCGTCTTGCCCTCTGGAGTCAAGACACTCTCTGGATGGAACTGGATGCCATGGATGTCATAATGCTTGTGGCGCAATCCCATGATGCAACCATCATCGCTCACTGCCGTCACATCCAAGCACTCTGGGAAACCAGCCCTATCAACCACCCAAGAATGATAACGACCTATCTCAATACGCTTAGGCATACCGGCAAATATAGGGTCATTGCCAAACTGCGTACAAGGAGTAGCCACTCCATGATACACCTCAGAGAGGTTGGTCAACTTAGCACCGAACGCCTCTCCTATCGCTTGATGCCCCAAGCAAACGCCGAGCATTGGTTTTCTGCCAGCGTATGTCTTGATGACATCCATCAAAAGCCCTGCTTCCGATGGAATGCCAGGACCTGGACTCAATATAATCTTGTCGAATCTATCTAGTTCTCGCAACTGAAACTGGTCGTTGCGATACACCGTCACCTCGACACCGAGTTCCTTCACCAAATGAGCCAAGTTGTAGGTGAAGCTATCGTAATTATCTATGATTACTACTTTCATATTACAAATTTTCTGCTATGTGAATCGCCTTGGTCAAGGCACCCAACTTGTTATTACACTCCTCCAACTCATACTGGTCGTTGCTCTTTGCCACCACGCCACTACCAGCCTGAAACCAGAGTTCTCCATTACGACTGATAAAGGTACGGATGACAATCGCCTGGTTGAGGTCGCCATTGAGACCGATGAAACCGATGCAACCACCGTATGCACCACGGTTGTGTGGCTCCAACTCTGAGATAATCTGCATGGCACGCACCTTAGGCGCACCACTCAAAGTACCAGCTGGGAAGGTATCGATAAACTCCTTGATATGGTCGGCACCCTCATCGAGCGTACCACTTACACGGCTCACCAAGTGGATGACATGGCTATAGAACTGCATGTCCTTATAGAAATCCACCTTCACACCATGGCAGTTGCGGCTCAAGTCGTTACGAGCCAAATCCACCAACATCACGTGCTCGGCATTCTCCTTTGGGTCGTTGCGCAAGAACTCAGCCGCCTTGCGGTCTTGTTCCATATCGCCAGTACGTTTGGTAGTTCCTGCGATAGGGTCGATAAACGCCTTGTTGCCCACGATGCGGTTGTGGGTCTCAGGAGAAGAACCGAAGATACGGAAACCTCCGAAGTCGAAATAGAAGAGATAAGGACTTGGGTTGATGCTTCTCAAAGCACGATAGAGTTTGAAGTCATCGCCCTCATACTTCTGTACGAAGCGGCGGCTCACCACAATCTGAAAGACATCGCCACGCAAGCAGTGCTGGATGCAGCGACGGATGTTCGCCTTGTGTTCCTCATCGGTCAAGGTAGAGGTGGTTTCGCCTACAGGGTGGAAGTCGTATGGCTTCACATTCGCCTTGTTGACAGCCTTCAGTAAGGCGTCGATCTCGAGTGAAGAGTGAAGAGTGGAGAGTGAGGAATTCTCTTGCTTTGCCTCTTCTGACTTTTCCTCTTCATTTGCCTCATTAAGGACGATCAGCTCCATCGTATTGTTGAAATGGTCGAAGACGATGATGTCCTTATACATGATATAATAGATGTCAGGGGCATCGTTCTTCTCCATTGTGGTATCCTTGACAGGGATGTTTTCAAAATATCTCACCGCATTGAAGGTGGTGAAACCATAGAGACCACAGAAGTCCTTGCCTTCCCCCTCTACATGGAACGACTGGATGAAGTCGTTGATGGCTTTCGAGATGGCGAGCTTGCACTCCTCGCCCTTGCCCTCACCGAAGGCAGGCAGTTCCTGCTTCTCCACCTTGCCATCAGGATAAGTGGCAGTTACGATGCCATGACCTACGGCAATGCTGGCAATCGGATGCACACCGATGAAAGAACGAGAGTTGTCGGAACCATGATAGTCGCTACTCTCCATCAAAGCCGACTGGGGATAAATATCTCGCAGTCGCATATAGACTCCCACCGGCGTATAGAGGTCGGCGAGAATCTTGCGAGTTACAGTCTTATAATTATATTGTGCCATAATTATAAATTATTCATTATAAATTATACATTAGAAGTTGCCATACTCCTTAGCCATTGCCTTGTTGCTGAGATAAGTTTCTACGTCCTTATCACCACGACCACTGACGGTCAAGACCACGACATCGTCCTTCTTGAACTTCATCTTATTCAAGGCTGCCACGGCATGGGCACTCTCGATGGCAGGGATGATACCCTCCATACGTGTCAACTCATATCCGGCATAGATTGCCTCATCGTCCTTGATGGCAAGTACATGGCTGCGACCACGGGTTGCCAAGTCGGCGTGCATCGGACCGATACCAGGATAGTCGAGACCGGCACTGATGGTGAAGGCTTCCTTGATCTGACCATCATCGGTCTGCATCACGAGGGTGCGTGCTCCGTGGATGATACCCTCGGTACCGCAGTGCATGGTAGCAGCGGTATAGTCAGTGTCGATGCCATGACCAGCAGCCTCGGCGAGGTAAATCTGCACCCGCTCATCATCAATATAATGATAGATGGTACCAGCGGCATTACTTCCACCGCCCACACAAGCGACGAGATAATCTGGATAATCACGACCTATCTTCTCCTGCAATTGCCATTTGATTTCCTCGGAGATAACACTCTGCATCTTTGCAACGATGTCAGGATAAGGATGAGGTCCCATCGTACTACCTACAATATAAAAAGTATCTTGTGGATGGCAGCACCAGTCACGGATCGCCTCTGAACAAGCATCACTCAAAGTCATGTTACCCGTACGAACTGGATGCACCTTAGCTCCCAACATCTTCATGCGCTCCACATTGGTATGCTGACGCTCCACATCGGTAGCACCCATGAAAATCTCACACTCCATGTCCATCAAGGCACAGACCGTAGCAGTTGCCACACCATGCTGACCGGCGCCCGTCTCAGCGATGATGCGAGTCTTGCCCATCTTCTTCGCCATCAGAATCTGACCGATGGTATTATTGATCTTGTGCGCACCGGTATGGTTCAAGTCCTCACGCTTCAGATACAACTGGCATCCGTACTTCTCGCTCATGCGCTTGGCATAATAGAGAGGTGAAGGGCGACCCACATAGTCTTTCAAGAGAGCATGATACTCTTTCTTGAACTCCTCGCTCTCGATGATAGGCTTGTAAGCCTGCTGGAGTTCTGTCACACACTTATATAATATCTCAGGAACATAAGCTCCTCCGAATTTTCCGAAAAATCCTTTATCGTCAACTTGATACATAATATGCTAAATATTAAATTATAATGTATAAATAATAAATGGGCTTACGCCATATCCGTCGGGCATTTATCATTTATTACTTATTATTTATCATTTACTTTTTGAGTGCCTCATAAAGTTCATCCAGTGCCTTATCTGGGTCGCCAGTCTCATTAAGCAGTGTCACAAACTTACTTCCGATAATGGCACCTGCGGCATTGTCTTGCGCACTGGTCAAGGTCTGCTTGTTGCTGATTCCAAAACCTATCATGCGAGGATTGCGGAGGTTCATGCCATTGATATGGTTGAAGTAAGCCAACTTGGCATCACCGAAGTTGCTTTGGGCACCTGTGATGCTGGCTGAGCTAACCATATAGATGAAGCCATCGGTATGCTCGTCGATGAAGCGGATGCGCTCCTCGCTGGTCTCTGGGGTAATCATCATGATGACACGGATGTCATACTTGTCGGCGATAGGCTTCACCACCTTCAAGTAGTCATCGAATGGAAGGTCTGGGATGATAGTTCCGCTCACGCCACTCTCCACACAACTTTGGAAGAATGCCTCGATGCCATAATGCATGATAGGGTTGAGATAACCCATCAGCACCAATGGGATGTTCACCTCGTCCTTGATGGCTTTCAACTGACCGAAGAGGGTCTTCACGGTCATGCCGTTCTTCAAGGCTTTTGTGCCTGCGCTCTGGATGACTGGTCCATCTGCCAATGGGTCGCTGAATGGGATGCCGACTTCTATCATGTCGATGCCGTGGCGTTCCATCGCCTTGATGACAGTGCCGGTGCCTTCGAGGGTTGGGCAACCTGCACAGAAGTAGAGAGACAGTAACTTTCTCTCTTTGTTTTCTGAAAAAAGTTTGTTTATCTTATTCATTGTTTCTTTTGTTTTTTATTCTTATTTTCGACTTCCCTGTCCCCCTCTTACGAAGAGGGGGGTCCTTAATCCCTAACCAAGCCTTCCCCTTTCCAAAAAGGGGAAGGATGTAACCGCTCCTACTCGTCGCTCTTAACCGCTTCGCTCTAAGGTTGGCGGACCACCAAAGGTCTTGCCAGTTATTCTTACGCAATAGAATTGCGATTTTTGTGCGGTGTTACACCGCCTTGATAAGAGCTTGATTTCATTCTCTTAGCTTTTCTAGAAAATCCTTGAGTTTCTCCACGTCCTTCAAGGCGGGTTCTATCTCGAACTTCGAGTTGAGGTCGATGCCGATGCACTGGGGATGATGGAAGGACTTGACTCGCTCGGCGTCATCGGGACCGATGCCACCACTTAGGAGGAAGGGTGTTTCGCCATCGTATTGCTCCAAGACTTGCCAATCAAACTGCTCACCACTTCCACCGACTGTCTTACACTTGGTGTCGAAAAGGAAGAGGTCAACAGCGCCTACATACTCCTTATATTTCTGAATGTCCTCGGCTGTGCTCACACTGATCGCCTTGATGATCTTGATGCCCGGCTTGATATCGGGGTCGAGCGTGGCACGGAGGTTTTCTATCGTCTCCCTTGTCTCATTGCCATGCAACTGGATGTAGTCGAGATTGTAGTTATACACCCTCGTCACGATGTTCTGAGGCATATCATCTACGAAGACTCCTACCCTTGCTGGTTGCTTTTCTCCAGATATTCCTTCTCCCATTTGAGGCTTAAGACTTTTGAACCTCTCCTCAGAATAGTCGGGAATGATACCCGCCTGACTGCTCAACATTTGAACATATCGGGGTGACTTGGGATAGAAGATGAAGCCTATCATGTCAACCCCCAATTGACTCACCGCGCGAATGTTATCGGCATCACGCATACCACAAACCTTGACAATCATTCTATTTATCTTTAAGAATTTATAGTTAAGAATTACTGCAATGCAGCGATGAAATCCTTCAATGCTGCTCCTGGGTTCTCTTGCTTCATGAATTGTTCTCCCATCAGGAAGCCTCGGAAGCCAGCTTCTTCTCGCAAGCGCTTCACCACCTCCGGATTCGAGATGCCACTCTCACTGACTCGGCAGACATCCTTGGGAAGTTGCTCTGCCAATCGGAAACTGTTCTCTACATCCGTGACGAAGGTTCCGAGGTTGCGATTGTTGATGCCATACATGTCTGGCTCCAGTTCGGCGTACTCAAAGTCCCGGTCGTTGTGCATCTCCAAGAGAACCTCCAACCCCAGTTGATGAGCCATTTCTAGCAATCGCTTGCACACTTCTTTCGTCAGACAGGCAGCTATCAGCAAGACTGCGGAAGCTCCACAATAGCGAGCCTGCAAGAGTTGGTATTCCTCAATGACGAAGTTCTTATATAATATAGGTATAGAGACACCCACATGTCGGGCCTCTTGGATGAACTCATCATAACCGCCGAAGTAGTCGATGTCGGTGAGGATGCTCAGTGCAGAAGCTCCATTCTCCTGATAACTCAGGGGGATGATGCTTGCCTTGCCCTCCTCCTTGATCCATCCCTTGGAAGGCGACTTGCGCTTGAACTCAGAGATGATGCCGGTAGAAGAAGCCATCAAGGTCTCCCTCATACTACCGCCCGGTGTCTTGCCATCATCGTCCTTCATCTTCTGCTCCGTCAGCGTAATCATCTGGCGAGGCGAAATGAAGCGCTTGCGCTGGTCTATCTCTATTCGCTTATGAGCGACAATCTCTTCTAGTATATCCATCACTCTTCACTTTAACTATTGAGTTCGACGAATTTTTTGAAGGTGGCGAGGGCCTTGCCACTGTCGATGCTCTCTCGTGCTATCTCCACACACTCCTCGATGCTCTTCTGTCCCTTCTCCATCACTTGGATGCCGAAGGCGGCATTAGCGAGGACGATGTTCTTCTGGGCTGGTAACGCACGATTCACCAACACGGCATCGAAGATGTCCTTTGCCTCTTCCTCGGTAGCACCGCCTCTCACCTCCTCTGGCTTGGCGATGTCGAAGCCCAAGTCTTGCGGCTTGAAGATGCGCTCATAGTTGTTGGTGGTCACCTTGAAGTCGCTGGTGAGTGAGATTTCGTCATAGCCATCGATACTGTTCACAATACCATAGTCGATGCCTATCTTCTGATAAACCTGGTTGTAGAGCCGCATCTGGTCGAGGTTGGCGACACCGAGCAACTGGCACTTAGGTTGACTAGGGTTGACCAAAGGACCGAGAAGATTGAAGACCGTAGGGAACTGCAATGCCTTGCGGATAGGACCGACAAACTTCATCGCCTTGGCGAAGAGTTGGGCATGGAGATAAACGATGCCACACTCATTGATGGAGCGGTTGAGCTTGTCCATGTCGTCAGTGAACTGCACGCCGTGGTTCTTGATGACATTGGAAGCACCGCTCACGGAAGTTGCAGCATAGTTGCCATGCTTAGCCACCTTGTAGCCAGCACCAGCGATGACGAAACAAGAGGTGGTAGAGATATTGAAAGTATTCTTGCGGTCGCCACCCGTACCGACCACGTCGATGTAGCGGTCACAGTCGAGGATGGCAGGAACGCCTGTCGCCAAGATACCATCACGGAAACCGAGCAATTCATCCACCGTCACACCACGCATCTGCAATCCGGTGAGCAAGGCTGTGATTTGTTCCTCAGGGAACTCACTCTTGGTGATACCCACGATGATGTTCTTGGTTTCCTCACGAGAAAGTTCCTCGTGGTTCAACATTCTGTTCAAGATGTCCTTCATTTCCATAATTCAAGTCTCCTATTTTTATTTTTTATATTCTTCTTGAAGATGCCTTCCGCAACAGGTCAGATAAAGAAAAAAGACCTGTCGTAAGTTACGGCAGGCCTTCTTGTATTCTTATGGACTTTCATATCCACACACGGCTTATCGACTCACGACTTTTTAGATCTTGAGATACGCCACCACCATGCTGTTGAAGATACGAATGTCATCATATTCTTGTTGTTTTAATTATTCGATTGCAAAAATACACTTTTTCTTTCAAACCACCAACTTTTTGGCGGAAAAATTACGAATTTAATAGAATTTAGTAATTAAAGCTACCGTTTTCACTATCCCAACTATGCTTACACCTTATATTATATATAAGGGATTATTATATATAAGGGAGAAGACTCCGAAGAAAAAAACACCAAAAAGGACACTTCGATGTAATAAAGCGAAAAAGCAATCGTTATTACAATAAAAGAATACAAAACAATAACAACTCTTTAATAGCAACAACGCCTATGAAGTATATATTTACTCCTGAAGAATTGAGGCCTTCCAAGAGGACCATCCAAATCATCAAGCAGATAGCTTATACCTATCGTGCCTTCAAGATGAACGGGAAATATGAAGTGTTGTGCTTGAACTAAACATCTAAGAAGAAATGAAAACCCTTATATCTCCTTCTTTGCTCTCAGCCAACTTCATTGACCTGAAGAGCGACATCGACATGATCAACAAGAGTGAGGCTGATTGGCTTCACATGGATGTCATGGATGGTGTCTTCGTACCCAACATTTCCTTTGGATTCCCAGTATTGGAAGCCGTCAGCAAGGTTTGCACCAAGCCCCTCGACGTTCACTTCATGATAGAACGCCCTGAGCGATACATCGAGCAAACCGCCAAGATTGGCGCCATGATGATGAACGTGCACTATGAGGCTTGCGTTCATCTGCATCGCACCATCCAGCAGATTCACGCCGCTGGCATGAAGGCTGGCGTCACCTTGAATCCATCCACACCGGTCAGTGTATTGGAAGACATCATCGGCGACCTCGACATGGTATTGCTGATGAGCGTCAACCCAGGTTTCGGTGGACAAAAGTTTATCGAGAACACCATCAAGAAGGTAGGTCGCCTACGCCAACTCATCAAGGAGTCTCATTCCCATGCCCTCATCGAGGTAGATGGAGGCGTGCAGGCAGAGACAGCCCCTCGACTGGTGAAAGCCGGAGTCAACGTATTGGTGAGCGGTAGCTATGTATTCAAGAGCACCGACCCGATTTCCACCATCCATGCGATGAAGGAAATCAAGCAATTGGAAGACTAGTCGCGCCAAAAGTGCCGACTAGCCTAGTCTAACTGAAGATAGAGGTTGTGCTCTCTCGCCATACGACGGAGGTTGAGGAGCGCATATCTCATTCTGCCCAAGCTGGTATTGATGCTCACACCTGTCATCTCGGCAATCTCCTTGAAAGAGAGCTGCTGGTAGAAACGCATATACACCACCTCGCGCTGAACGGCAGGGAGATTGTTCATCAACTTCTTGACATCGGCAAGCACCTGTTGGTTGATGATGGCATCCTCGGCATTGCTATCCAGCACGCTGGCACAACCGATGTTGGACAAGTCGTTGGTCTCATTGGTATCCACCACGTGGCGACCTCTCTGCTCACGATACATATCCATCATCACATTATGGGCAATACGCATACACCAAGCGGTGAACTTGCCGTTTGCTACATATTCGTGCTTCTGGAGCTTGCTGATGACCTTGACAAACGTCTCTTGGAAGATGTCGTTGGCTAACTCTTGGTCATGCACCATAAACATGATGTATGAGAAAAGCTTCACCTCATTGCGTGACAACAACTCATCGAAGGCAGGGTTACTGCCCTCGACATACAACATCGCCAACTCCTCGTCGGTCAAATCTTGTAGATTTCTCATTTTCTTAATCCCTTGTTTTAATTAAGTAAATGTCTAATCAATAGGCTATCTTCTTGTTTTATTGTGTGAATGATGTTAATTATTTGCAATTTTGCCTTGCAAAGGTAGTGTTTTTCCTACAAACCACCAAATATTTAACATAAAAAAAGGTTGGCTACAGGACGTAGCCAACCAGAAAATCAATATTTTGGAGTAATGCCTTCAAAATATTATGGCGCAAATATACGCCGTTTTTTCCATATCTCCAAACTTTTTTAACTCAAAATTGCTTTTTTAACATTATGTGCGATACTTAATCCAGGAAAAAGCCTTATCTTTGCAGAAATTATATAAGACTCTAAACTTAACAAAACAAACAATATGAAACACTTAAAAACTTTACTGCTTGCCTTGGTGCTCCTACCAGCCATTGCTTTTGCGTCGGGATGGAACGACCAGGAGTACAAGCAAATCGAACAAAGCATCCAACTGCCTCAGCTCCATAAACGGCAGTTTGTCATTTCCTCTTTTGGTGCCAAGCAGAATGCCTCTGCCGCCCAAAACCAGAAGGCTATCAACCGTCTCATCTCCTTGGTTTCCAAGAAAGGCGGTGGCAAGGTCATCGTTCCGAAAGGTACTTGGAAAACCGGTGCCATCGAGATGAAGAGCCATGTCAACCTCGTCTTGGAGGAAGGCGCTATCCTGCAATTTGTCTTCGATACCAACCTCTACCCTCTCGTGCGTACTTCCTGGGAAGGCATCGCCTGCTGGAACTATTCCCCATGCGTCTATGGTTACAAGGTAACCGACGTTGCCATCACCGGTAAGGGTACTATCGACGGTGGCGGTAGCAACGAGACTTGGTGGCCGATGAACGGCAATCCGAAATATGGCTACGTCGATGGCGTGACCAAGGAGTGCCAGCGTCTAGGTTCACGTGCCCTGCTCTTGAAGCAAGCCGAAGACGGCGTGGCTTTCGATGAGCGCAAGTTTGGCAAGGGACAAGGTTTGCGCCCTCAGCTCATCAACTTCGTACGCTCCGAGCGCATCCTCATCCAGGATGTCACCTTGCTGAAGTCACCTTTCTGGGTTATCCACCCTCTCCTCTCCAAGAACATCACTGTGGATGGCGTTACCGTCTGGAACGAAGGTCCTAACGGCGATGGTTGCGACCCTGAGGCTTGTGAGAACGTACTCATCCAAAACTGTGTGTTCCATACCGGTGACGACTGCATCGCCATCAAGAGCGGTCGCAACAATGATGGTCGTCTCTGGAACCAACCTTCCCGCAACATCATCATCCGCCATTGCAAGATGGAGGACGGTCATGGCGGCGTGGTCATCGGAAGTGAAATCTCCGGTGGTTGCGAGAATGTCTTTGCTGAAGACTGCGTGATGGACTCTCCTAACCTCGAACGCATCC
The DNA here is from genome assembly GCA_000436035.1 of Prevotella sp. CAG:732. Lineage (GTDB taxonomy): Bacteria > Bacteroidota > Bacteroidia > Bacteroidales > Bacteroidaceae > Prevotella. Next base: position 192,920 of record FR893268.1, read on the forward strand.
TCCGCATCAAGACCAACAACTGCCGTGGCGGTGTCATCAAGAACATCAACATGCGCAACGTCACCGTGGGACAATGCAAGGAGGCTGTCTTGAAAATCAACCTCGACTACGAGCCTAAGGAGATATGCTACCGTGGTTTCGAACCTAGTGTGAGCCAGGTTTATATGGAGAACGTGACTTGCAAGAAGAGCGACTACGGCGCCCTCATCATCGGCCGTGACCAGGTGGAGAACGTGAGCGACATCACCGTGAAGAACTGCCAGTTTGATGGCGTTCAGAAGGAGCCTGTCAAGATTACGGGCAAGACTCGCAACGTGAAGTTTGACAACCTCACCGTCAATGGTTCGTTGGTGCTCAACAAGGCAGACCAGCCTTATCAAGCCTATAGCGAGTGGCTCACCCACAGTGAAATGCAGCGTGTGGCTCATCCATACAACCTCGATTTCTCTCCAAACAAACCCCGTTGGAGTTATGTGATGGGCATCGAGATGGAAGGTATGCTCGACACTTACCTCGCCTACCAGAATGGCAAGAGCACCTTCAAGGGTGGCGACGCTGAAGCCAACAATGAGAGAATCATCGACTATCTGAAGGAATATCCTGCCAAGATGATTGACGAGAAGGGCAACATCACAGGTTATAAATATGAGGATTTCAACCTCGACAATGTGCGCACGGCGAAGTTCATCCTCCGCATGCACAACCTCTTCCCTAGCAAGAGCACAGAACTTGCCTTGAAGACCCTCTTCAAGCAGTTGCAGAACCAGCCTCGCACCAAGGAAGGCGTATATTGGCACAAGGCTATCTACGCCAACCAAGTTTGGCTCGATGGTATCTTCATGGGCTTGCCTTTCTACTGCCAGTATGCCGTACAGACGATGAAGCCTAAGAAGGCTAAGAAGTACTTGGACGATGCGGTAGATCAGATGATCAAGACTGACAAGTGCACTTACGACGAGAAGACACAGCTCTGGAAACATGCTTGGGACGAGACTCACCAGCAGTTCTGGGCAGACAAGGAGAACGGAAAGAGCCAGCACACCTGGGCGAGAGCCTTGGGATGGTATGTGATGGCGATGACCGAGTGCCTCGATGCCATGCCAGAGGACTATGCTCGCCGTGGCGAGGTCATCGACTTGCTCAACAAGGCGATGGCTAGCGTGGTGAAGTACCAGGACAAGAAGACAGGCGTATGGTATGACGTGATGGACGTGAAGGATCCTCGCAACTATCTGGAGAG
>FR893269.1 GCA_000436035.1 Prevotella sp. CAG:732
GTAGAAAGCTTGATGAATGAGTCGCTCAAAGCCTCAACAGAACCATCGGTATCACCCTTGACAATGACGTTCAACTCATGGAACTCGCCACGTGCGATACGGTGAGAAATATCACCCAGTGTCAAGCGCTTCTGAGTACGCAAGCCCTGCTCACGCTGCAACTGCTCACGCTTGTTGGCAATCTCACGAGCCTCTTGTTCTGTCTCAATCACATGGAACTGGTCACCTGCTGTAGGAGCGCCATTCAAACCGAGGATGATAGCAGGCTCTGCTGGAGCAGCCGACTTGATGTTGGCATTACGCTCATTGAACATAGCCTTGACACGACCCCAAGAAGTACCGGCGAGCACGATGTCACCTACCTTCAAGGTACCATTAGCAACCAATACAGTAGAAACATAACCACGACCCTTGTCGAGAGAAGACTCGATGATGGTACCAGTAGCACGACGGTTAGGGTTAGCCTTCAAGTCAAGCATGTCTGCCTCCAAGAGCACCTTGTCAAGCAAGTCATGTACACCGATACCCTTCTTGGCACTGATTTCCTGACACTGATACTTACCACCCCATTCCTCAACGAGGAGGTTCATATTCGCCAAGTCCTCACGGATGCGATCAGGGTTGGCACCTGGCTTATCTATCTTGTTGATAGCGAATACCATTGGCACACCAGCAGCCTGGGCATGAGCGATTGCCTCCTTGGTAGTAGGCATCACAGAGTCATCGGCAGCGATGATGATGATGGCAATATCGGTAGCCTGGGCACCACGGGCACGCATGGCGGTAAATGCTTCGTGACCTGGAGTATCAAGGAAGGTTACCTTGCGACCACTCTTCAAGGTCACACTGTAAGCACCGATGTGCTGGGTGATACCACCCGCCTCACCAGCAATCACATTGGTATTGCGGATATAGTCGAGCAAGGAAGTCTTACCATGGTCAACGTGACCCATCACAGTTACGATTGGAGCACGTGGAACCAAGTCGTTTTCATCATCCACTTCCTCGCTTACAGCCTCCTGAACCTCAGCACTTACGTACTCGGTCTTGAAGCCGAACTCCTCAGCCACCATGTTGATGGTCTCGGCATCGAGGCGCTGGTTGATGGATACCATGATACCTACGCCCATCAAGGTAGAGATGACCTGAGTAACGCTGATGTCCATCATCGTAGCCAACTCGCTAACGGTAACGAACTCGGTCAGTTTCAGGATCTTGCTTTCCTTCTGCTCCTGACGAGCCTGGTCTTGCAACTTCTCCTGTACAGCCTCACGCTTCTCCTTACGATACTTAGCACCCTTCTTGTTCTGGCTCTTGCTTGTCAAACGAGCAAGAGTCTCCTTAACCTGGCGTGCTACAGCCTCGTCGTCCACCTCGATTTGACGCTGGTTGTTCTGATTATTCTTATTCTTGTTCTTATTCTTGTTTTTATTTTTCTTGCCGTTGCCACCATTATTATTGTTCTGGTTGCCGCCATTGTTTTTGCCGCCACCATTATTCTGGTTAGCCTCAGCATTGATATCCACGCGTTCCTTATTGATACGAACACGCTTCTTGCGCTCACTATGCTGCTGAGCCAATTTCTCCTCACGTTCCTTGCGACGCTCTTCCTTGGTCTTTTTCTTAGGACGAGTGCTCTGGTTCAGAGAAGATAGGTCAATCTTGCCAAGCACCTTAGGTTCATTACTAGAGAATTTCTTCTCGCTCTTCAATGTGAACACGCTGCCTGTAGTAGCAGGAGTTTCTGCAGGGGTCTCAGCTTTTTGTGGCTGGTTGTTGTTAGCCTGATTTTGCATTGTCTTTTGCTTATTTTGCTTCTGTTGACCATTGTTCTGCCCACCATTTTGCTTATGCTGGTCACCCTTGGTTTGACCTGCAGTCGCACCCTGACGTTCACGATTGTCTTTTGCTTCAGCCATAGAAGCCTGATGATTAGGGGCAGGGCTGACGGCAGCAGCCTCTTCCGTTTTAGGCGCCTCTTTTGTTGCAGGAGCAGCAGACTTCGCAGCTGGTTTACCGATGCTATCTAAGTCAATCTTTCCCAGTGGTTTAAACTTTTGTGGTCCACTTGACTCCAAGACGCTCTCAGCATGGTTGTCCTTCTGCTCTTGCGCACGCTTCTTATCCTTAGTCTTTTTAGGGAAAAGTTTCTCGGCTTGGTCACGAACTTCCTTATCTTGACTGAAGGCATCTGTAAGAGCCTTGTATTGCTGGTCGCTGAGTTTGAAGCTCGGTTCAGCCTTGACCTCTCCCAGGTCATTCTTCTTAGATAGGAATTCAACTGCCGTCTGAAGTCCTATATTCAATTCACGTAGTGCTTTATTTAATCTGATGCTCATATATATCTATTTATACTCCTATTCTTTTGTCTCTTAATATTATTGATTGATCATCTTGGGATTACTGCTCAAACTCAGCACGCAAGACCTTCAATACGTTATCCACAGTCTCTTCCTCCAAGTCTGCCTTCTCTACGAGCATATCACGTGGAGCATTGAGTACCTGCTTAGCTGTATCCAAACCAATACCCTTGATGGCATCGATAACCCACTGATCAATCTCGTCAGAGAACTCGTCCAAGTAGATATCCTCATCTGCCTGGCTCTCATCAATCTCACGGAATACATCAATGGTATATTCGGTCAACATGGAAGCCAACTTGATGTTCATACCACCACGACCGATAGCCAAACTTACCTCCTCTGGCTGCAAGAACACCTCAGCCTTCTTGTTCTCCTCATCGATATTGACAGAAGAGATCTTGGCTGGAGCCAATGCACGCTGGATGAAGAGCTTAGTGTTGCTGGTATAATTGATGACATCCAAGTTCTCATTACCCAACTCACGAACGATGCCATGTACACGGCTACCCTTCACACCGACGCAAGCACCTACTGGGTCAATGCGCTCATCAAAAGTTTCTACAGCAATCTTGGCACGCTCACCTGGCATACGAGCGATTCGGCGGATAGCGATCAAGCCCTCAGCAATCTCAGGAACCTCAGCCTCCAACAATCTCTGCAAGAAGATAGGAGCAGTACGGCTCAAGATAATCTTTGGGTTGTTGTTGTCATTATCTACACGGAGGATGACGGCACGTACAGTCTCACCCTTGCGATACTGGTCACCAGGGATTTGCTCTGACTTAGGAAGAATCAACTCGTTGTTCTCATCATCAACGATGAGCACCTCACGTTTCCAGATCTGATAAACCTCACCGGCGATTACCTGACCTACACGATCCTTATACTTGTTATAGAGAGAATCATGCTCCAACTCCAAGATCTTAGATGCCAAAGTCTGACGAAGGGTAAGGATAGCACGACGACCAAACTTATTGAAGTCCACCTTTTCACTCACATCCTCGCCTACCTCATAGTCTGGTTCTATCTTGCGAGCCTCAGCCAAAGCGATTTCCTTGTTCTCGTCCTCGACTTCGCCATCAGCCACAACCACACGGTTACGATAGATCTCGAAGTCACCCTTGTCAGGGTTCACAATGACATCAAAGTTCTCATCGCTACCAAAAATCTTGGCAAGCACATTACGGAAGCTTTCCTCCAACACGCTCACCAAAGTAGTACGGTCGATATTCTTGGTTTCCTTAAACTCGCGGAATGTATCAATCATACTCGCTGTTATTTCTTGCTCTTTCTTAGCCATATCTTATTTGAAACTTATTAAGTATTTTGTATATTTCACCTGATCCATTTGGTATATGTGGTCAACTTCCTGCTTGACAGGACGCTTCTTGCCTTCCACCTTTACCTTCTCTTCGACACTGACCGTGAAGTCATTGCCGTCAACCGACTTGAGGATGCCCTTCACCTTTTGCCCATCGGCATCAAGCACCTCCACTTCCTTGCCCACGAAGTTGATGTACTGCTGAGGTACCTTGAATGGTTGACCAAGACCTGCGGAACCGACTTCCAACTCGAAGTCTTCTTTCTCGCGGTCCAAATGATCTTCTATGAACCTGCTGAGGTCCACGCAATCCTCAATCCACACACCATCTGCATGGTCGATTTCGACAACGATTCTGTTGTCTTGACTAATTTCGATGTCCACCAAGAAATATTCCTTATCTTGGAGCCACTCATCCACTAATGTTTTTACGACGTTTTTGTCAATCATATATACCTTATTAAAATAAAATGAGGAACTCTTTGTGAGCCCCTCATTCCACTGAACGTTTGCAAAATTACGAATAATTTCGATATTATCCAAAATTTTAGCAACATTTTCTTTATAACTTGCGCATTTTTAATAGATTGTGCATCATTTTAAGCCAAAATCTGCACCAAATAATGCCTTGCGCTCATTTTTATTTCTTAACTGGACGAAGTTTCTTTTGATATTCTTCAGGAGAATTCAATAGCTTCATCGCCTCCTTCACCTGCTTGTCATATCGCAAGGAATTGCGAATGGCTCCACCTTGATAATAATAAGCAGCCACGATGTCATTCTCCAACAAGTGTTTGATGGTTTCTTTGTTATAATCCAAGTCTTTCGCCACATTATGACTCAACTTCTTCTTCAGAGCCTCAAACTCCACCTTGGCATCATCATAATAGCCTTCAAACTTGGCGAGTTTTTCCAAGTCCTTCAGATATTTTTCCGTTTCACGATCATACTTGAAGTCTGCCTTCAAGACTCTTTCCTTGAACTCATCATAATCTGCATCACTCAAGGCAAACTCCTCTGCTGGAGCTATCGTAGAATGCTTGGCGATGTAATCAATCTCATAATTGAGCATCACCTCATTGCTATCGCGAGCACCAGCCAAATAGAAAGCGATATTAGGTACTGAGTCTGGCTTCACCTCCACATCAGGCTTGATTCCACCTCCATCACGTACCTCTCGTCCGCCAATGGTATAGAAAGCCTTTGTCAACGAATCTGGCACATGCTCTACATAACCTCCCTTTGCATGCTTATAGTTCAAAGCCTGTACGCAACGACCACTAGGGATATAATACTTGTTGGTCGTCAACTTCATCTGTCCATTGTAAGGCAAATCGACTGTTGTCTGTACCAATCCCTTACCATACGTGCGCGTACCTAATATAATAGCTCTGTCATAATCCTGCAAACTACCGCTTGTAATCTCGCTAGCACTTGCCGTATTCTCATTGACCAATACCACAATAGGCATCACGGTGTCCAATGGTTCCACACTAGTCTTATACTCATTGTTGGCACGCTGGAGTTTTCCTCTCATCGACAAGACTAACTTGTCTTTTGGCAAGAACATGTTGACGATACTAATCGCTTCTTGCACAGAACCGCCTCCATTGTTGCGAAGGTCGAATATGAGTTTTTGTGCACCTTGTTTCTTCAAGTCAATGAAGGCACGGCGGACATCCTTGGCACTATTCTCGGTAAAACTATTGTAGTTGATATATCCTATCTGATTTTGCAGCATACCATAATAAGGAAGGTATGGCATTTGAATCGTGCGTCGAGTCACCTTCATCTTCATCTCCTTGCCCGTGCTTGGACGTTTGATTTTGATGATGAAACTTGTACCCGGTTCACCTCTAAGGTGATCACTAACATACGCCACATCCTTGCCCACCATGGAAGTATCAGCAATGGTCAAGATTATGTCACCCTTCTTCAATCCAGCCTCAGCAGCAGGCATATTCTCGTACGGTTCATCTATCACCACCTTCTGCAACTGGTTGTTGTATCTAATGAGGGCACCCACGCCTGCATACTTTCCTGTCAGCATTCGCTTGAGTTCTTGCTGTTCCGACTCAGGATAATAAGTGGTGTAAGGATCCAAGCTCCCCAGCATCGCCTTGATGCCATTGCCTATCACCTCATCGGCATCCAACGTATCAACGTACATCAAGTCGAGGTTCTTATAGATGGCATTGAAGACATCCATATTCTTAGCCACCTTGAAATCATGGTCATTATTCTTCTGAGCGATTGTTGGCAGAGCCATCAGCATCACCAACATAGAAATCAGCATCTTCTTCATGTTCACCTTATTATATATTATATTACTTTTTACGGTTAATGTTATCGTCTAGAGCGAGCGCTCCTAACTTTCGCCCACAAAAGTAAGCATTTCTTTGATAAAACCACCATATTAAGGCTTAAAAAACTGCAAATCTACACAAAGTAGCACGTTTTTTGAAAGAAAAGTGAAAAAATAGCTAGAAAAATTTGGTAGAACCAACAAAAGTTCGTACCTTTGCACTCGCAAATAAAGAGCAAAAGCTCTTGTTAAGCAAAATGCTTCAATAGCTCAGTTGGTTAGAGCACCTGACTGTTAATCAGGGGGTCGTTGGTTCAAGCCCATCTTGAAGCGCAAAGAGTCCAAGAGTTTTCTCCGACTCACAACTAATAAGCAATATCTGCTTCAATAGCTCAGTTGGTTAGAGCACCTGACTGTTAATCAGGGGGTCGTTGGTTCAAGCCCATCTTGAAGCGCAGAAAGCAAAGCCTCGCAAGTTTCTTACTTGCGAGGCTTTTTCGTGTTTATATCTCGCAGGCAAAAAAGGGCTCACCCGATAAATTAGGGGGAA
>FR893270.1:0-1805 GCA_000436035.1 Prevotella sp. CAG:732
ATGAAACTACCAAATTTTTCTTTCACTTTTTACCAAATTTAGCCTTACTTCTTACAACTTCTACTTCTTCAGTATTATTTTTGCATGTTTTTGTTATCTTTATGCAATATTCTGCATCATTTGTCTCTTCCATATAGAAGTTGAGTCTGTCGCCTTGATGGCTCTCGGCGACGTAGGCAATCTCAAATCTTTGCAAGAAATGCGATTTGAAATAATCGATGTCAAAGAGGTCGAGAATATGTTCGATGTATTTCACGGAGTTGATATGACCATTCACATCGACATCATTATAATAGGTGTCGATAGAGCGCACCAACTTCGCCTCCTTCCCCATCTTCACTCTGGAGCTTGCCGCTATCGGGCATTCCTTCTCTGTCTCGATATACTCTCGGATAAGTCCGTCATTGATGGAAAAGATATCCACAGGCTGTCGGGTCTCTGTATCGATCATCGCCCAAACGCTCTTGCCGTAGCCATAGACTTTCTCTTCTGAAGAATCGCCGTCAGCATCAGAAGACGATTCAGACGCTTGCACTTTTCCACAAATCTTGAAATCACGAGCCGTGAAATATTTCATGGCGTTCTCCACCCACGTCTCGACAAAGAACTTGTCATACGACTTCGGCATCTCGTTCATCTCGATGGCGAGGCGACTGAGCACCCAAGTACGATGGCGAGGCATCAGCTCATTCATGCCATAACCACGGTCGTTGCTATGGAAATCGGCGGCATTCAAGAGATGATTACCCAAATGCCCCATAAACAAGCGGCTATCGAAATCACAATGGAAGGGTTCCGACAGGAACTCATACCTTCCTACTTTGCTTAAAAGTTCTGGTTTCATACTCGTACATTATTATATAGGTTGATCATCATATATCAAATAGCTTTTACCCTTCATTACCTAACTTTTGTACCCCCTTTACCTAACTTTGGTACCCTCTTTACCAAAGCGTGGTAACACCATTACCAAACTCTGGTAACAGCATTACCACGCTTTTGTAATATTTTGGTAAAAACGTTATTCTTCTTCGTTCTGCTTGAGATAATCAGAGATTGGCTCATCAAAGCTTCTTGTCACGGCAATACGACCGCTTCGGGTGTATTGCAAGAGGCAGTCGAAGCTGTTCAACTGATGGAAGAGGTCTGCGATGTCCTCTGTCAAGCCTGCCAAGAGCACCGTGCTATAGGTTGGGTTCACCTCCATCATACGAGCATCATGCTTGCGGATGGTGCGAGAAACCTCTGGGTTCTCCAACAAGATAGGAGTAGAAATCTTGAAGAGAGCCACCTCATGGATGAAGATTTGGTCGTCCGCGTAGTAATCGCTCTTCACTACGTCGATTTTCTTCTCTATCGCCTTGTTGATTTTCTCAATCTGCTCGGCATCGCTCCACACCGTGATGGTATATTTGTGGATGTTCTTGATGCTGCTAGCAGATACGTTCAAGCTCTCGATGTTCACTTGTCTGCGAGTGAAGACGGCAGTAATCTGATTCAAGATACCAGCGATGTTCTCTGAATAGACAAGTAAAGTATATAATTTTTTGTCGTTATTGTTGTCCATTTTGAATTTCCTTTCTCAAATGAATGTTACACCTTATTATATATATATAGGCATCGAGAACCTAGTAGTTAAGTTCCAGTTGCATCTCATCCACACTCTTGCCAGGCAAGGTCATAGGCACGATGTCCTCGTCTTCCTTGATGGCGCACTCCAAGAGGTAAGGACCCTTGGTGGCAATCATCTTCTCCACTTTCGCCTTCAAGTCCTTGCGGTCGATGACCACGTCGTAAGGAATGCC
>FR893270.1:1815-10120 GCA_000436035.1 Prevotella sp. CAG:732
CCGCGTCGTAGGGAATGCAGTATGCCTTGGCAATCTCGGCATAATGAGGGTTCATCATGTGGGTGAAAGAACGGCGACCGCCAAACATCAAATCTTGCCACTGGCGCACATTGCCGAGGTAGTTGTTGTTCAAGAGAATCATCTTGACTGGTGCCTGCTGCTCCATGATGGTACCCAACTCCTGGATGTTCATCTGGAAACCGCCATCTCCGAAGAAGCAACAGATAGTTCTGTCTGGCGCACCGAAAGTGGCACCGATGGCAGCAGGAAGTCCGAAGCCCATGGTTCCGAAACCACCACTGGTCACAATGGAGAGTTTCTTGGTAAACTTGAAGTAACGGCTACTGATCATCTGGTTCTGACCGACATCGTTGACGAGAACAGCCTCATTATGAGTAACTTCCGTCACCACATTGGTCACCTCACCCATCAAGAGAGGTCCCTCTGTAGGATGGATGTCCTTCTCAATCACCTTCTCCTGCTCCTGCTTGCGATAGTCCTCGAAGGAATCTCTCCACTCACGATGAACATTCTTGTTCAACAAGCGAGTGATGGCAGGCAAACTCTGCTTGCAATCGCCTACTACGGCAACATCGGTCTTGATGACCTTGTTGATTTCCGCAGAGTCGATGTCGAGATGGATAATCTTCGCCTGCTTGGCATATTTAGAAGGAACGCCCGTGATACGGTCGCTGAATCGCATACCGATGGCGATGAGCACATCACACTCCTGGGTCTTCATGTTGGTAGCGTATGAACCATGCATACCGAGCATACCCATGTTGAGAGGATGGTCGCTTGGCAAGGCTGAAAGACCGAGCAAGGTACGACCAGCAGGGATGTCAGCTTTCTCCAAGAACTCGATCAACTCGTTGTGAGCATTGCCCAATTCCACGCCGTGACCCACGAGGGCGAAAGGCTTCTTGGCATTATTGATGAGTTCGGCAGCTTCCTCCACCGCCTTCTCGTCTATCTTAGGATAAGGATTGTAAGAAGTCACCTTCTCGCACTTCACTGGCTCGTACTCACAAGTAGCCACCTGGGCATTCTTGGTGAAGTCGAGGACAACAGGGCCTGGGCGACCGCTGCGTGCAATATAGAAGGCACGGCTCACAGCCCACGCCACATCCTCAGGACGACGAATCTGATAAGACCATTTTGAGATCGGTTGGGTAACGCCCACGAGGTCAACCTCTTGGAATGCATCGGTACCCAAGGCACCCACTCCCACCTGACCAGCGATGACCACGATAGGTGTAGAATCCATCATGGCATCGGCGATACCTGTCAAAGTATTGGTAGCTCCAGGACCACTGGTCACGAGTGTCACGCCCACTTCGCCACTGACTCGGGCATAGCCCTGTGCAGCGTGAGCAGCAGCCTGCTCGTGACGTACCAAGATGTGATCAAACACCTTATTATCCCCTCTCGTGTAACCATACAGTGCATCAAACACTGGCATGATGCTACCGCCCGGATAGCCGAAGATGGTCTTCACACCCTCAGCCTGCAAGGAGCGCATCAATGCTTCAGCTCCTGATATTACTTCTTTTGCCATTATTAAATTACTATTTTTCAATGAGCTGCCATTCCATAAAAATGGCAGAATTCAACTGATAATTCAAAAACAAAAATATATTGAAGCCATCAACAAGACTGCCGATGGCTTTCATTTATCATTAGTCGATGATTCTGACACCACCCTTATCGGCAGAACTAACACTCTGAGCGTAAGCACGCAAAGCCTTGCTTACCACACGGTTGCGCTTCAAAGGCTGTTGTGGACGAGCAGCCAACTCCTCATCGCTCAACTTCACGTTGATGCTGCGGCTAGGAATATCGATAACGATGATGTCGCCATCCTTGATCTTTCCGATGTTACCACCTGCGGCAGCCTCAGGAGAGATATGACCGATACTCAAACCGGATGTACCGCCAGAGAAACGACCATCGGTGATGAGCGCACACTCCTTGCCGAGGTGACGGCTCTTGATATAAGAGGTAGGGTAAAGCATCTCCTGCATACCAGGACCACCCTTAGGACCCTCGTGGGTGATGACCACGCAATCACCTGAGTTCACCTTGCCACCGAGGATTCCCTCGCAAGCATCCTCCTGGGAGTCGAAGCAAACAGCTGGACCCTCGAAGTGCCAAAGCACTGGATCGACACCGGCTGTCTTTACTACACAACCATTCTGCGCGATATTTCCGAAGAGAACGGCGAGACCACCATCCTTGGTATAAGCGTGTTCCAAGTCACGGATACAACCATTCTCACGATCGGTATCGAGACTCTCCCACTGTGCATCCTGGCTACCCATCTGGGTAGAGAACTTGCGACCTGGAGCTGAGTGATAGATTCTGTCAGCCTCTGGGTCAACCTTAGCACCTGTGATGTCATATTTCTTCATTTGCTCAGCCAATGTCTTGCCATCCACACGCATCACATTGCCATTGATCAAGCCACCCTTGTTGAGTTCGTTCAAGATACCCATGATACCACCAGCACGGTTGCACTCCTGTACACTATACTTCTGAGTATTAGGAGCCAACTTGCAGAGGCAAGGCACCTTACGGCTCAACTGGTCGATGTCCTCCATCTTGAAGTCGGCACCAGCCTCCTGAGCCACAGCCAAGAGATGAAGTACCGTATTGGTACTTCCACCCATAGCGATGTCTAGGGTCATGGCGTTGAGGAAAGCGTCACGAGTAGCGATGTTGCGTGGCAATACGCTCTCATCACCATCCTCATAATAAGCATAAGCATTCTTTACGATCTGGCGAGCGGCATCCTTGAAGAGTTGGATGCGGTTCTTGTGAGTGGCAAGGATGGTACCATTGCCAGGAAGGCGCACGCCTGGTACCATTGCCAGGAAGGCTCAAGCCGATAGCCTCGGTCAAAGAGTTCATAGAGTTGGCGGTAAACATACCAGAGCAACTACCACAACCAGGGCAAGCGCACTGCTCTATCTGCTTCATTTCCTCGTCTGACACGCTGGTATCAGCACCCTTAATCATAGCGGTAATCAAGTCGGCATTCTCGCCCTTCCATCTACCAGCCTCCATAGGACCACCAGAACAGAAGACGGTAGGAATGTTCAATCGCATGGAAGCCATCAACATACCAGGAGTCACCTTGTCACAGTTGGAGATGCAAATCATGGCATCAGCCTTGTGTGCATTGACCATATATTCCACGGAGTCTGCGATGATGTCACGGCTAGGCAAAGAGTAAAGCATACCGTCGTGACCCATAGCGATGCCATCGTCAACTGCGATGGTATTGAATTCAGCTGCATAGCAGCCCATAGCCTCAATTTCCTTCTTGACGATCTGACCGATTTCATGAAGATGAGTATGACCTGGCACAAACTGTGTAAAACTATTGACAATGGCAATAATTGGTTTACCAAACTGCTCATGTTTCATACCTGCAGCTACCCAGAGTGCACGGGCACCTGCCATTCTTCTGCCTTCAGTGCAGACGCTACTTCTTAATGGATGTTTCATATTGTTTTTATATTCTTTGTTTCCTTTTGAGAAAGGCAAATCGCCTTTAATATTCTAATTGACTGCAAAGATACAGAGAATTTATGTAATAACCAACAATTTTCACATAAACTTTCATTTTAGTATCGTTTTCATAACTGAAACGTACATTTTCCTTTCGATTTATAAGTAAATATACACATTTTGTTTAAAATTGTGCAAAAGGAGAAGAAAAGAAATGCAGTTTCGTATTCAAAGACGACCAATACAACTACAAGAGACGAAAGACGGAGATGCACAAGTGACGGAAGTCAAAACAAAACTGATAGAAAATAAAAAAAGGGTATGCCAAAACGGCATACCCCAGATATTGCTTTAGAATGTACTTTTCTAAATGTAAGCTTCAAGCTTTCAATTACTCAGCAACGCTGTTGTCGTTGAAAGTAGAAACGCGGTTGAACTCAACCTGCTTGAAGAGTTTGTCTGTTGCGCCCATACCCTTAGTTGTCAAGCGGCCAGCTGCAATCTTGTATTTCTTTACCAATACCTTCTTAACTGCCTCAGCGCGCTTCTCTGAAAGCTTCTGGTTCAACTCCTTAGGACCCTCTGGAGAAGCATAACCCTTAATCTCGATGTTAGCCTCTGGGTGATTCTTCATATACTGAGCGATCAACTCAATGTTAGGCATCTGGCTCTTCTCTACGTTAGACTTGCCCTGCTGGAACAATACAGTAGGCTGCAAGTTTGTAGCAGTAGCTGGCTTAACATACTTAGGCTTCTTGTTGCACTCATCAAGAGCGTTCTGAAGATCCTTAATCTGCTTGTCCTTAGCTGAGAGCTGAGAATCCTTGTTGTTCAAATCGTTGCGGAGGTTGTTGATCTGGCTGTTCAAACCATCGATCTCAGACTGATCACGGAGCTGAGCAATTGTGAAGTTGTGAGAACCGTTAGAGTTCTTGAACTTGTAAACGATACCAGCGTTCAACTGGAATGCAGACTTGTTGATGTCGTAAGCAACACCCTCATAGCCATAACCATTCAAAGCCCAGTTCATAGATGGCTCAACGTAGATCTGCCATGCCTTCTTAGAACCCAAGTTGAATGTGAAGTCGATACCTGCCTTAGAAGTCAAAACGTTAAAGTTGTCCTCTGTGCCGAATGTGTGACCCCAACCGAAACCGAATACAGGAACGAACTCGAATGTACGAGGCTCACCCTTGTAACCAGCGAACCAGTTAGAGAAGTTAACAGTAGCGATCAAGCTAGTGTTCATGTAGCGAGCTATAGTCTTAGACTGTGGCATGAAGTGTGAGCAGTGATCATTGAAGTAAACGTTGCTCTCAGCTGCCAAACCGAATACTGGAGTGAACCAACGACCGATACGAAGACCAGCGTTTGAGTTAAGGTTCTTCATCCAAGCCTCGTTTGTTGTCTTAACCTGTGCACCGCCATTAATGCCGATGTAGAAGTTGTCGAAAGTCTTGCTTTCAGTAACAGTCTGAGCTGATACTGATACTGCCATTGCAGCGGCAGCAAACAATAAAACTAACTTTTTCATGTCTCTCTAAAAATTTATTAAATAAAATAATTAATATTCCTTTTTAAAACGTGCAACGCTTGCACACTTTCTGAAATCGAGTGCAAAGTAACAAAAAAAAACTATTACCACCAAATATTTTTGCCTAAATTTTGCTTTTTAGGACAGAAAACATACAAAAAAGCCTATATTCATATCCTTTTCGAACAATTATAGGGGCCAAACATTGTATTTTCTTGCATCTATTGCAATTTCTTGGTGAGACAAGCCTGACAGTTTCAACTTCAACTTACATGGCAAGGCATTGACCACCTTCAACCACGTCTTACCCGATTTAGAATCTTTGACTACACTTATGCCGACATATCGTCTCAAACTAGCTGGCAAATCGAGTTTCGACTCCACATAGTTGTCACCGGCATGAACAGAGAACATTTTCTGCACCTCGTAGCTTTGGCTCGCGCGTACCTTATTATTATTAAAGTAAATCATATCCGGGCTCCAGTTGCTATATCCATCCTTGGAAAGCAGCGGTGCATAGGATGCCATCTCGACCACATCGCCATTGCGCTCCACATTGCAGAGGTGGATTCCCTCTGCCAAGGCATTGTCGAGCGCATCCTTGCCACGGGAGGCATACTCGCCGAGATATACCTTAGGCTGCTGGCGGTCGTAACTATCGTAATAGTCCTGATGATTGACAAACCAGCCCGGTTGCTCATAGTAATGCTCATCGACAGCATCAATGAATCGCTTGTTCTCCTTGGCTATCTTCCAACCCTCCACATAGTCGGATGAAGGCCAGTGGAATGGTCCTACCGTACCAACCACCTCTATCTCAGGATGCTTCTCCTTCAGTGCCTTGCATATCATGAGGTAACGCTCCTCGAAGGTAGTAGAAATCAAGTCCTCGTTGCCGATGCCAATCATCTTCAAGCCAAATGGAGCTGGATGTCCTGCGTCGGCACGCATCTTCGCCCAACGGGATGTAGCTGGGTCGCCATTCGCCCACTCCACCAAGTCGAGCACATCTTGGATGTACTGAGGCATTTGCTCCATCGGAATGCCGCCCTGCTGTCCTGCCACATCACGAGCATCTGCCCCAGAGTTCTGACAAGGCACGCCTGCCGCCAAGACTGGCAATGGCTCTGCACCCATGTCCTCGCACCACTGGAAATACTCATAGAAGCCCAAGCCACGAGTCTGGTGATAGTTCCAGATGTTCTTAGCTGGCTTGCGGTCCTTCAATGGTCCCACGCTCTCCTTCCAGTGATAGATATTGTCGATGCCCTGGCCATGGAGCATACAACCACCTGGGAAGCGTACGAACTTCGGCTTCAAGTCAGCGATTGCCTCTGCCAAGTCCTTGCGCAATCCGTGTCCCTTGTAGGTATCTTGCGGTTTGAGACTCACCATGTCGAGTGCCACCTTGTTCTCGCTCTTCGGCATGATGGCGAAACGGATGTTCTGACCGATGTTTGGTTTGCCATCCACCTGAGCTACATCGAGTGCATCACCCTTGTACTTGTCGGTGATTGCCAGTTGCGCCTTGTATTCAGTCCATTCCGTGCCAACCACCTTCACCTTCGCCTCGGCGATAGGCAAGCCAGCGGCATCGACCAAGGCTATGGTGAGTTGCTTCGTCTTGCCATCGATGTTGCGGGCATAGAAGCTCACGTCGTAGAGTGCATTCTGATGCTTCCCCTCCTTGCCTTCGACAGCCGCTCCACGCTTGACGGCGATGCCATCCCAGCCTATATTATAAACAGGTGTAGCTCCGATCACGGTGTAATGCGAATTGTTCTTGCTCACGCCATTCTCCGAGAGCACCTCGCCTACACCCTGCCATGCCGTCGTGGCATTCCAGCCACGCTTGTCTGCCTGGGTATATTCGAAGTCGCCATTCTGAAGCAACTCTGCATACAAGCCACCATCGGCAGCACGACTGATGTCCTCGAAGAAGATGCCAATCAACTTGTCGGAGATGCGCTTGGTATGACTGCCATCGATACTCAAATTAGCCGTAATCTCACCTTGACCGATGAGTTTCATGGCAGCCTCATCACCCTTGACAAGGTTCGCCAAGTCGGCAGAGGTCTTCGGCATTGGACGGCTATTCTCACGACCATCCTGAGCCAAGGCGTCAAACCAGTCGAGGATATAGTTGAGATGCACCAAGGGCACCTCGAACTCATCGCCCTGATAGGTCTTGCCTGCTATCGTGGCTGTATCTTTCTCCCACAATATCTCGTCTGCAGCAGCCTCCAAAGAGTCCTCCTTGAAAGTACGGAAATCGTTGGAAGCCTGCACATAGCGCTTGCCCTTGGCAGTCTTGAGATAGATGTCGAAAGTGCCATCGTCCATCTGATAAGCCACGGGACTCTTCACGCCCTTCTCGGCAACGATAGGATAATCCTGTGGTCGCCAAGACACCAGGTCCTCGGAATAAGCCACGGCAAACTGAGGCGAATGGTCGTTGACACTCCAAAGTGCTCGCCAAGTGCCATCCTTCGCCTTGACCACGCAAGGATTGTACATTTTCTTCTCCGCTCCCCACGGACCGTAGTCGGAGGCGCAGAGCTGACCTACATCCACCCACTTATCGCCATCCGTGAGATAAGCGAGATGCAACCCTTGGTTAGGTGCTGGTGAATAGACGAATATCTGACAAGTGGTGTCCCTGCCAGCGATGGTATAGGCTGGCGCATCCTTGGAGGCTTGCGATGCAAGCCCTGGCACTGCCACCATCTGTCCCATAACCACCAATGCGGTTGATATCAAGAGATGTTTTGAATTCATATTTTTATTTATTAAGATTGTTTCTTTAAGATGATTGCCGATGATTTTTACGACCTAGATATAATCGATACGATTAGGGTCGTAAAACACTTATTATTTTCAAATAAAAAAAAGGGCTGGATGCATCACTGCGCCCAGCCCCGAACCAAATTAGAGAGTTATAAAAAATCAAGTATTTGTTAAGCTTACTTGTAATTTTTTTTACTCCGTAAGACTAGCTTACTTGTAATATTCTTTCTTGCCGGCAGCGAGCGTATTCTTCATCAGTGAGCAAATGGTCATCGGACCAACGCCTCCTGGTACAGGAGTGATGAAAGAACATTTCTCAGCTACCTCGTCAAATTTCACGTCACCATTGAGACGGAAACCGCTCTTCTTGCTGGCGTCTGGCACTCGTGTGGTGCCCACGTCGATGACCACAGCACCCGGCTTCACCATGTCGGCAGTCACGAAGTTAGGCTTGCCGATGGCAGCGATGAT
>FR893270.1:10251-38209 GCA_000436035.1 Prevotella sp. CAG:732
GCTTGCCCACGATATTGCTTCTGCCGAGTACCACGCACTTCTTGCCACTGGTCTCGATATGGTAGTGCTGCAAGAGTGTGAGGATGCCGAGCGGTGTGGCTGAGATGAAGCAAGGCAAGCCGATCGCCATTCTGCCCACATTGACAGGATGGAAACCATCCACGTCCTTGCGGTAGTCGATAGCCATCGTCACCTTCTGCTCGTCGATATGCTTAGGCAGAGGCAACTGTACGATG
Organism: Prevotella sp. CAG:732; assembly: GCA_000436035.1. Taxonomy (GTDB): domain Bacteria; phylum Bacteroidota; class Bacteroidia; order Bacteroidales; family Bacteroidaceae; genus Prevotella. The sequence continues at coordinate 10,488 of FR893270.1, forward strand.
AAGCCATCCACATCCTCGTCCTTGTTGAGTCGATCGACGCAAGCCAGGAGTTCCTCCTCCGTCACGTCATCCTCGTATCTGATGAGTGTCGATTTGAAGCCACACTTCTCACAAGCGAGCACCTTGTTCTTCACATAGGTCTCGCTACCTCCATCGTGACCCACGAGGATGGCAACCAAGTGTGGTTGCTTTCCGCCTGCGGCGATGATTTGCTTCACCTCCTCGGCTATCTGTTCCTTGATGGCGGCTGCCGTCGCCTTTCCGTCTATTAGCTCCATATTATATCTCAGAATAAAATTAGGTAGCCTTATCCTCCCTATTCAGCCCCCCAATTATTAATTCTCAATTATTAATTATTAATTGCTTACATTCCTGGCATCTTAGGCATTCCAGGCATACCCTTCATACGGCTCATCATGGAAGCCATCTTGTTGCCAGTCATCATCTGCATCATCTTGCGAGTCTGGTCAAACTGCTTGATGAGCTTGTTCACCTCCTGTATGTTGGTACCCGACCCCTTGGCAATGCGCTGACGACGGCTAGTGTTGAGGATTCCTGGGTTGGAACGCTCCTTAGGAGTCATACTCTGGATGATCGCCTCCACACCCTTGAAGGCATCCTCTGGGATGTCAACGTCACGGATGGCCTTGCCCACGCCAGGAATCATGCTCGCCAAGTCCTTGATGTTACCCATCTTCTTGATCTGCTGTATCTGAGCATAGAAGTCATTGAAGTCGAACTGGTTCTTGCGAATCTTCTTCTCCAACTTCTTCGCCTCCTCCAAGTCGAACTGCTCCTGGGCACGCTCCACGAGGGAAACGACATCACCCATACCCAAGATACGGTCTGCCATACGAGCTGGATGGAACACGTCGATGGCCTCCATCTTCTCGCCAGTACCGATAAACTTGATTGGCTTGGTTACCACGGTGCGGATACTGAGGGCAGCACCACCACGAGTATCACCATCGAGCTTGGTCAATACGACTCCATTGAAGTCGAGGCGGTCGTTGAACTCCTTCGCCGTGTTGACGGCATCCTGACCGGTCATGGAATCGACCACGAAGAGAGTCTCGTCTGGACGGAGGTGATTCTTGAGATTGCTGATCTCGTTCATCATCTGCTCATCAATGGCAAGACGACCGGCGGTATCGACGATGACCACGTCGTTGCCATTGGTCTTAGCCTGCTGGATGGCATGGTCGGCGATCACGCACACATCCTTGTTGTCTGGCTCGCTATATACAGGAACACCCACTTGCTCGCCTACCACCTTCAACTGGTCGATAGCGGCAGGACGATACACGTCACAAGCCACGAGCAGAGGTTTCTTACCATTCTTCGTCTTGAGCATGTTGGCAAGTTTGCCACTGAATGTGGTCTTACCCGAACCTTGCAAACCGCTCATCAGGATGATGGCAGGGTGACCTTCGAGCTTGAGTGGAGCTTCCTCGCCGCCCATCAACTCAGCCAACTCATCGTGTACCAACTTGACCATCAACTGTCCTGGCTTCACGGCTGTGAGCACGTTCATGCCCAACGCCTTCTCCTTCACCTTGTTGGTGAATTCCTTAGCCACCTTATAGTTGACATCGGCATCAAGGAGTGCACGACGCACGTCCTTCATGGTTTCAGCCACGTTGATCTCGGTAATCTTACCTTCACCCTTCAATATTTTAAAAGAGCGCTCTAATCTATCACTTAAATTCTCAAACATGTTTTAATTCGTCTTTTTGTTTTGGCTACAAAATTACTATTTTTTGCGAAATGCGCCAACTATTTTTTCACAAAAATGCTGAATTATCCATTTTTTGGGGTATTTTATACCTTAATAATATAAAAAGAGCCGAATTTACTCTTCTTTTTTGAACATATCCAAGCTGACCGGCTTGTCCCTGTGCAACTTATCTATCGCCTTGCCAGTCTTGACAATCACGTCACCGATTTTCTCAGCTTTCTTTTGCTGCGGAGTCATTTTCTCGCCCTTGTACTCCACCAGTCCTGAGTCTCGCTTCTCCAGTTCCACCTCGTAAGGTGTCTTCAACTGATACTTCTTGCCAGTCGCCTTTTCGTAAGCCGAGACGATAGGGTCCTTGCGATCGTACTCGCCCAGCAGTTTCTTGGCTTTCTGCAGATGCTTGTGGTCACGTCTGCCTCGCTTGTCGAGCATATTCGCCAGATCGAAGGAAGCACCAGTAACGGGTCCACCATACTGGCTAGCCGACTCGCTGATTTGGTCCTCCATGTCCCTCACGTGCTGCTGGTTCTTTCCCCAGACCTCCACCGTTCCTAGCTGTTGACTTTCGGGCAAGAGGAAGACGGTATCGGGGAGGTTCTTCAGATAGATGGTGGTTTTCAGGTAACCCTGCTTGGAGACCGTGGCGGAATCGAACTGATACTTCATGGTGAAATAGCCACGATAGTCGGTTCGCGCCCAATGGTTGTTGTCGGTATGGATGAGCGCCTCACGGATAGGCACATGGTCTTCCGCACTGGCGATGACGCACGTCTTCTGCGCCTTCGCCAACCCCACAATCATCAAGAGACATATCATTAATAAGAGTTTCTTCATTTCTGCTATTTTTCTTGCAAAAATATATAAAATAAAAATATCTTCCAAAACCCATCGAAAGTTTTGGAAGATATTAATGCGATTTAAAAGTCTATAACGTTTGCGCTTCGCCATCGAGCGAACTGCGCCTTTGCAGATCTAAATCCTATTCAGCCTCCGTGGTGCCATTCTCCTCGATGCGCTTCGCCTCCTCGAGCAACTTGATGGCATCCACATACTGGGCGATGCCTTGCGCCACCTCCTTGGCAGCCTTCATCGCCAAGACCACGGTCTGCGGACGGTGAACGACATCACCTCCGGCAAACACACCTCGGCGGGTGGTCATACCGAACGGACGCTCCACCACCTTGACATAGCCTTTCTCGTCCACCTCGATACCAGCTGTCGTGGAGACGATGCGGTTGGCAGGACGGGAACCGATGGCGAGATAGATGCGATCGAACTTCTCCACACGCTCGCCCTCAGGGGTGTTGAGTACACAACTGCCCAGTCGGCCGTCCTTGCCCTTGAGGAATGCCTCGACAGTGGTCTTCCACTCAAACTTGACACCTTCCTTCACTGCCTCCTCATATTCACTCTGGATGGCAGGCATCTCCTCCTGGGTCTTGCGATAGAGCACAGTGACGTCGGCACCGAGACGGATGGCTGTACGAGCGGCATCCATCGCCACATTGCCACCACCGATGACGCCCACCTTCTCGCCGTCACGCAGAGGCACCATATCACGAGTCAAGGCACCCTCGTTGTAAGCATTCACGTTGTGAAGGAAGTAGTTGCTCTGGCTCACGCCGTGCAACTTGGCACCTGGAGTGGAGTCCATATTTTGAGGTACGCTCGTGCCCGTACCCATAAAGATGGCATCATAGCCGGCACGGAAAAGGCTGTCGATGGTGACATTGTTCTCACCCACCATACAGTTGGTAATGAACTGCACGCCCAGCGCCTCTATCTTCTTGATTTCCTCTCTCACCACGCTCTTAGGCAGACGATACTCAGGGATGCCGTACATCAAGACACCGCCTGGCTCAGCCTGTCCCTCGAAGATGGTGACGTTGAATCCTTGGCGAGCCAAGTCGCCAGCCACCGTCAAGCCCGCAGGACCCGAACCGATGACTGCCACACGTCCACGTGTCTTCTGAGGCAATTTCTCGCGAGAGAGTTTCATCTTGGTATCGAAGTCAGCAACAAATTGTTCCAACTTACCTATCTGCACAGGCTTACCCTTCTTGCCGAGCACGCAATGTCCCTGGCACTGTTTCTCGTGAGGACAAACTCGTCCGCAGATGGCAGGCAAGTTGCTCTTGGCATTGATGATGGACATCGCCGCACCCATGTTGCCCATGGACAACTCGTGCACGAAGTCTGGAATATCATTCTCGATAGGACATCCCTTGCGGCACTGAGGAATCTTGCAATGCAGGCAACGCTTGGCTTCTTCTATCGCCTCCAGGGTAGAGAAACCTTCGTTGATAACTTGGAAGCCAGCCATTGGCTCCGTCTCTTGCGCTGCACCTTGCTCAGCATCTAACTTAGCTTCCGTTGCTGCACCTTGCTCAGCATCCACAAGGGGCTTGTTATTCTGTTGCTCAATCTGTTCACTCATAATCTTTCTACATTAATATTATTAGTTAGAAAAATACTACTCTTCTTTTTCATTTTGTAGTTTGCGAGTGCAAAGTTACGATTATTTTTCGAAACCGAGCATACTTTGCTATCAAAAACATCAGAAAACGCTTGTTTTTGTTGGCTTTTTGTAAAAACAAGAAGGAATAAGGGGTATTTCTTGCTGATTTCGTTGTTGATTCTCTATACTCTCGATTTTACATGAATTCCAGAAACACTTGTTTATATGTTTTTCAGAAACACTTGTTAACAATACTATTCCATATTCGTTAACAAAGAGTTAAAAAACGGCATTTTCCAGCATTTTTCGAAAAAAACTTGCCGAAAAATTTGGAGATAACTAAAAAAGCAGTATCTTTGCATCAGTTTTCGCATATATTTGGGCAAATGGGGGTTGTCGTGAGACTGTACCCCATTTGTTTTTTTGTTTTATAGGGGTTATGTTTTATCCGATTCGATAGAACTTCCCAATCAACTAGATTACAAATTTCATAAGAATAACAAAGATGAAAATACTTCCAGAAGAACAATATAAATACATCAAACTTACTCTCCCTGATGGTAGCTGCGCCGAAGGACGGCGAGTGCTATTGCATGCTTGTTGTGCTCCTTGCTCATCAGCCATCGTAGAATGCATGTTGCGCAACAAGATGGAGCCTACCGTGTTTTTCTCCAACAGCAACATCTATCCACTACAGGAATACGAGATTCGCAAGCATGAGTTGATTCGCTTTCTGAAGGAGCAAGGCGTTCCTTTCGTGGAGGACGAATACGACCACGAGCAGTGGCTGACGGCGATCAAGGGCTTGGAGGGTGAGCCGGAAAGAGGTTCCCGTTGTTCCGCCTGCTTCCAGTTTCGCTTGCGTCGGGCAGCCCGCTATGCCCAGGAGCATGGATTTTCACTCCTCACCACTACCCTCGCCTCGTCTAGATGGAAGAACATCCACCAGATAGACACCGCCGGACATATCGCCGTGGGCGACTGCCCTGACGTGGAATGGTGGGAGCAGAACTGGCGCAAGGGCGGACTGCAAATGAGAAGAAACGAGCTTTTGCACCTAAACGACTTCTACAACCAGCTATATTGCGGCTGCGAGTTCAGTCTCGCCTCTTCCACTGCCATGAGAGCCAAGACAGAGGAAGGGAAACTTGGGGAGTGAAAAGCACAATAGTTCTTGTCTAAAAAAACTGTGACAACTGTGACGTGTGACAAAATGTGTGTGTACTTTGGATTGTAAAAGGCGACAATCCGCATAAAATGTTTGAAGTCAAAGGCTGTTGTCTTAACTTCTCAGCGACCATAGGGAGCGGTAACTCCCTTTAACTCCTTAACTTCTCGTGCAAGTAATAGAAGTTAGGGGAATGAAAACGCCTCAGCTTTCTGCTAAAAAAACAGAAAACTGAAGCGGATTCCTTTATCTGATTTTGCCTTTGAAAAGGCTATCTCGTTTTATGATAGTCCAACAATATCAGTTTATGAAAGACCGACAATCTCACCATTCACTACATCAATGCGCTCCGCCTGAGGGCTCTTTGGCAAACCAGGCATACGCATGATAGGACCGGCAATGACGACAATCATCTCGGCACCCATGTTGACGGTGATGTCTCTTACATGAAGCTCGAAACCTTCCGTAGGACCGTATGCCTTGGCATCCGTAGAGAAACTATACTGCGTCTTGGCGATACAGATAGGGAACTTCTCGGCGCCCAACTTCTTAATCTCCTCGATCATCGCCTTGGCAGAATCGCTCATCGTCACGCTGCCAGCGCCATACAGATTGAAAGCGACATCCTCTATCTTCTTCTCCACAGGCTCATCGTCCTTGTAAGCGAAGTAAAGAGGTGCTGATGGATGCTCATCAATGGTCTTCACCACGAGATTTGCCAACTCGACAGCGCCCTTGCCACCCTCGGCAAACGCATTGTTGACTGCAAATCCACATCCCATCTCCTCGCAATGCTGACGCAAGACCTCAATCTCCTCGTCGGTATCGGTAGCAAACTTGTTGAAGGCGATCACCACGGTCTGTCCGAAGCTCTGCAAGTTCTTCACGTGCTTGTCGAGGTTCCAATAGCCATTCTTCATGCCCTCGATATTTGGCTTCTTGATGTCTTCCTGAGCCACGCCACCGTGCATCTTCAAGGCTTGCAAGGTAACAACCAAGACAGTGAGGTCTGGCTGCAAACCAGTCTTGCGGCACTTGATGTCATAGAACTTCTCTGCGCCCAAGTCGGCACCGAATCCAGCCTCCGTGATAGCATAGTCGCCATATTCAAGAGCTGCCGCCGTAGCCATCACAGAATTACATCCGTGGGCGATGTTGGCGAATGGACCGCAATGTACGAAAGCAGGAGTTCCCTCTGTCGTCTGCACGAGGTTTGGCTTGAGGGCATCCAAGAGCAAAGCCACGATGCTGCCGCCCACTCCCATATCCTTCACGGTGAATGGTTTGTCATCCTCTGTGATGCCGAGCAAGATGTTGTCGATGCGACGGCGAAGGTCTTCGAGACTCGTGGCGAAGCACATGATAGCCATGATCTCTGATGCAGGGGTGATGTCGAAGCCAGCCTCAGTCTCGATGCCGTTCTTGTCACCAATGCCCGTGATGATGCGACGCAAGCCACGATCGTTGACATCCATCACACGACGCCAAAGAATCTTCTTCAACTTGAATCCCTCTGCCTCATGCTGATAACGATAGTTGTCGAGCAAGGCAGCAATCATGTTGTTCGCCTCCGTGATGGCATGGAAATCGCCCGTGAAGTGGAGGTTGATCTTGTCCATTGGCAACACCTGGGCATAGCCGCCACCAGCAGCGCCACCCTTCATGCCGAAGCAAGGACCGAGGGATGGCTCACGCAGAGCGACAACAGCCTTCTTGCCTATCTGCTGCATACCGAGTGCCAAACCTACACTCACGGTAGTCTTGCCATTGCCAGCCTTGGTAGGACTGATGGCTGTGACCAAGATGAGGTGATGACCGGCAAACTTAGACTTGTCGATGGCACCCGTTTCCACCTTGGCGATGTAACGACCATAATTCTCGATTTGCACCTCCTTCAAGCCCAACTCCTCAGCGACCTCGTTGATAGGGCGTAATTTTACTGATCTTGCAATTTCAATATCTGATAACATAACTATTGTTTTTAATATATCCTATTATTTTTCTTGTATAAAATGCTTTTTTGCTAGCGACTTCCGCGAAATCACTTGATAGCGCCAATGATCTCGTTGACGGAAGAGCAGCCATGAGCATCGAGCCAGTCGTTGATGCCATCCTTCACCTTCTTGGTCACGGCAGGGTCCACGAAGTTGGCTGTACCGATTTCTATCGCCGTAGCACCACACATCAAGAACTCTATCGCATCCTTGGCTGTAGAGATGCCTCCCAAGCCTACCACTGGAATCTTCACGGCATGAGCCACATCATAGACCATACGCAGTGCCACTGGTTTGACGCAAGGACCGCTCAAGCCTCCCGTGCGGATGCTCAACAGTGGTTGGCGCTTCTCGATATCCACCGCCATTCCCATCAGGGTATTGATGAGGGAAACGGAATCGGCACCTTCTGCCTCACAAGCACGAGCGATGTCGGCGATATTGGTTACGTTTGGCGACAACTTCACGATAAGCGTCTTGTGATATGCCTGGCGCACAGCCTTCACCACGCTGGCAGCTCCTTCGCAAGTGACACCGAAAGCCATACCGCCATCCTTCACGTTAGGGCAAGAGATGTTGAGTTCGATGGCTGGAATCTTGTCCAGTTCATTGATGCGAGCCGCACAAGCCGCATAGCTCTCTGGGGAATGTCCCGACACATTGACGATCATATTGGTATCTATATCCTTGATCTGTGGATAGATATGATTGCAGAAATATTCCACGCCCTTGTTCTGGAGTCCCACGCAGTTCAGCATACCCTGCGCAGTCTCAGCCATGCGAGGATAGTCATTACCCTCACGAGGCTCCAGGGTGGTTCCCTTTACGATGATGCCACCGATTTCCTCCAATGGCACGAAGTCTGCAAATTCCAGACCGTAGCCGAAGGTTCCCGATGCCGTCATCACTGGATTCTTCAATTTCAACTGATGTATGTTTACACTTAATGAAGCCATAATATTTTACATTTTTAATCAGAATGCCTTTCGACTGACATTCCCTTTATTTTACATTTCTAGCGAAAATTGCCCTCCCATCAATAGGAGCGACTCGCTATCCTTCCCCTCTTAGAGTTCCCAAAGAAGGTTCTTGATATTGATGACAGGACCATCCTTGCAGACGCACTGGTTTCCCTTGCTAGTTTTCTCCACACAACAGAGGCAAGCACCCACGCCACACGCCATCTTGTTCTCTAGAGAAACCTCGCATTCCACGTTGGCTTTGTTGGCATAACGAGCCACGCTCACCATCATCGGTTTCGGACCGCAAGTGGAAATCATATCGAAACTCTCTCTCTGAAGAATGGAATGGTTGGTGACGAAACCTTGCTCTCCTGCACTACCATCCTCGGTGGTGATGCAGACACGACCTATCTTGGCAAACTCATCCAGTTCGAGGAGGTCCTTATCGGTACGAGCACCCAAGAGGAACACTGGCTCGGCTCCCATATCCTTGATACGCTTTCCGAAGTAAAGCAATGGAGCCACGCCGACACCGCCACCTACCAAGAGGAACTTCTGTCCCTGGCTCGTTGGCATCGTGAAGCCATTGCCCAGAGGCAGCACACAGTTGAGGTGATCGCCAGCCTTGAGTGTACCCAACTGGCGAGTGCCATCACCCACCATCGCTACAAGCAGCCATAGTTGGTTGGACTCATAATCTACAAAATTCACGGAGATAGGGCGGCGGAGCATGGTAGTAGGAGAATGATCTACTCGAACTTCGACAAACTGTCCTGGCAAGATTTCTGGCAGAGGCTTTTCATCGGTAAGCTTGATCAAGATGTGCTTATCGCTCAATGGCTCTACCGAAACCACGTTGAGGTCTAAAATGTATTTTTTCATCGTTACGATTTTGATTGTTCTTGTTCGTTAGGAGATGCAGTTTCCCATCATGTGAGAAAACAAAAAATTGCATTACCTTTTTAGTTATGATGCAAAGGTAATGCAATTTTTCGACACTACGAAAGAAAAGAGAATATATTTTGATTTTTAAACACACATATAACTTAATAATAGCTATTTCTTTGGTACGAAAGTCTCCCAAGTCTGATCATCATAGAAAATACGAATCTCGGTAATCTTTCGCTGCGGTTTGTCAATATATTTCACAACTTCTTGCGCTCTATTTTTTAGTGTCGAATTGACACCGGGCATTTGAGGGGTATCGAAGAGAGAGCCTTGAGCCACCTGAGAAGTTGGGATTCTCTTATTATTATAATAGGTAGGGGAGGCTGAGGCATCACCTACACCCATCTGACCCTCCCCAGAGTGCTCATCCTCGAAGTCCAGAGCCATACCTTCTATCTGAGGACTGGCATCACTGGAGCCATCGGAACCTGTAGCGGATGGGTCCTGAGCCACCTCGGAATTGACATACATCGGTTCGACACCATAGAGCAACCAACTCAGATTGATCTGAGGAAACTTTTGATGAATCGCATCAACAATATTGAGGGTCGGTTTGGTACGATCCTTGAAGATGCCACTCAACTGTGCTGGAGAGATTCCTAGGAGTTGTGCGAAACTTTGCTGCGTGAGGTGCTGCGCCTCCATGATGTGTCTGATTCTATCTTTCATATCCTAATCGTTTACATTTTATAGATGAAATTGAAGCTCGTCCGACAGCCAACTGGGCGGTGTGAGCCATGTGCTTTTTCGGAACAAGTTGGTAAAATGCCTCGAAAAGAGGTTATTCTCTTAGACTTTACAAAGGTAAAGCTTTTTTTTGAATTATGCAAGAAAATGAAGAATTATTTTAAATCTTAAACTTTAAATTTATATATTCAAAGTTTTAAATTTCATATTAAAAAGCGAGTTTTCTTGTTTACATTTACAAATACAATATTTACAAAACAATATGTTTTACAAAGATTTTGTCGAGCATTTTAAATGAGTTAACTGATTATCTGATAGTTATTATATCATATATATAGGTTATCAACTCAATTTATGCAAATTTTCATCTAACTAGTAGGCTAAAATCGGGCTATCATCTGAACAAAATCAAATTATAGTCTGATTTTCAATCATATAGACTTACAAAACCTTTATTGTATTTTTATGCAGTTTGCAAAACTAAACTAAACATTCAAATATCAAGATGTGAATTATTAAATCTTAAAATAGATATGATTCTTCATGTTTGAATTTTTATATTTAAGTCATTGGTTTTGATTTTAAAATTTAAATATTCAAACTTCGAAGATTTAAAACCTAATATAAGTTAATGTAAATTTGAAACTTCAGAAAAGTGCTCTATTTTTCCATTTTTCTCATTTTCAGACCGATGTTAAGCCCCAGCGTCAAATTCGCTAGTTTTGAGGCACCAAGAGGCATTTACTTTTCTATAACTCGCTCATATACTATCAGTTACAAGTAAACAGGCTAATTCCCGTCACTTCTCCATCTAGCTCAAAAATCCCTCATTTTAGATGAAAATGGCGCAAATTTGAGCATCAAACACGCCAAAAACGTCTCCATTTCTTCAAAAATCGGCTAAAATTTACATTTTTCAATCCTATTTCGGCTTAAAATCCTGCACAGTTGCTCAGAGGAACCTGCAGATGGAACGGATAGATGGACAAAAGACAGTCCCAAAATCCCAAGCGAGCACCACAATATCTCAGTAGAAAAGTGAGAAAATTCCTTCTCTCCTACCCCATGGATTTCTCCAAAAACCGAAACGAAAATCAAAAGAAACGAGAAAAATCCAGAAACAAAAAAGCCCCAAATCTCAGAAAACTCACCAAGAGAAAAACTGAGATTTGGAGCTTCTTTGACCAAGAAGAAAACAATCAAGAGGAGGAGAAAAAGCATCAATGAAGGATGAAGAAAACGAGTTCTCTCATCAACTCTCCAGCAGAAGTATTTGGGTTATCGATACCCTTCGACTTGGCATCCACCTCCCTGAACTTGTTGATGATCTGCATCACCTTCACACCATTATAGTTTCTCATTCCTGTCGTATAATCACGCACGCCCCAAACATTACGCAAATCCAAGAATTTTGCGAGCTCATTTTCGTTCGTTTTATTCGGAGCATAATAAGCAAGCATCAAATTTTGGAAATAATTGAAGAGCATCGGGAGAAGCGCAAAGAGCGATCCACTCTTCGGATTGCTGTCAAAATAATTGATAATTTGATTTGCCTTGAAAACATCACGGTTGACGATGGCATTTCTCAACTCGAAAGCATTAAACTCCTTGCTCACTCCTATCACCTTCTCCACTACCTCAGGAGTGATGCGGCGATCATTCTCCGGAAGAGAAATCATCAGTTTATCCAACTCAGATACCAAGCGATGCAAATCGGCACCGATATGGTCGGCTATCATCTGGGTAGCTTTTTGTTCGATGCTCACCTTTCGTTTTTTCAAGAAAGTCTCGATAAACGATGGCAACTGATAATCCTTCAGTTTCTTGCTCTCAAAAACAACGCCCACCTTCTCAGCCAGCGGAACCAATTTCTTGCGACGGTCTATCGAACCGTTCTTATAGGTCATCACAAAGACGGTTGATTTTACCGGATTTTCGAGATACTTCTCGATCGACTCAAAATTTCGCAAATTTTGAGCCTCTTTCAAAATCACCACTCGATGCTCCGCCATCATCGGATAGCCCTTGCACTGATCGGCAACCTGCGCCGCCGTAGTTTCGGCACCAAAAAGCAGCACTTGATTGAAGTCCTTTTCCTCAGGTTGCAGCACATTTTCGGTGATATAATCACAGAGCAAGTCTATATAATAAGACTCATCTCCCATCAAAATATAGACAGGAGAAAAGTTGCGAGCCTTCAAGTCTTTCATCACAGACTCATAACTTATTGCTTGTTTTTTTTCTGCCATTACGATATTTTTTGTATCTTTGCAATCACTTTTCCCCACGGAAAAATGGGGCAAGAAATTGCAAATTGTATTTTGCTACAAAGGTACAAATTATTTTTGAAAAAGTATATATTAATATGATAAAACTGAATCTTCCGGCATTCGAATTGAAGTTGAGAGGCACCAAGGAGCACCCTCAGATATTCGATATTTTAAGGAGAAAATACATCGCACTCACCCCTGAGGAATGGGTGCGCCAGCATTTCATCCACTATCTGGTGGAGCACAAAGGCTACCCTGCCTCACTCTTGGCAAACGAGATTCCGCTGACCATCGGCGACAAGACGCTCCGGGCCGACAGCGTACTTTACTCCCGTGAATTGCAACCCAAAATGATCATCGAATACAAGGCTCCACACATTCCCATCAGCCAAAAAGTTTTCGACCAAATCACAGCCTACAACATGCTCCTACATGTAGATTATCTCGTGGTGAGCAATGGCATGGAACACTACATTTGCAAGATGGACTATGCTGGTAAAAAATATTTATTCCTTGAAGATATTCCAAATTATGACGAATTGTTGACAATATAAAGTTCGCCATATTTTGCGAATTTCCGACCAAGTGGACGGTCGTTCTGAAATTCGCAAAATATGAGCGAGTTATTTTTTGATAAAAATATCGCTATATTTTTGCATTCTCCATATTTTACACTATCTTTGCATTCTATATATAATAAGGTATGCTGAAAAGCTACCCATCAAACAAACAACAAAGAAATGGCAAACCAAAATATTAAAATAGCAGTGGCAGGTACAGGCTATGTAGGTCTTAGCATCGCCACATTGCTTAGCCAGCATCATCAAGTGACGGCTGTGGATGTCGTACCAGAGAAAGTAGAGTTGATCAACCATCGCAGGTCTCCTATCCAGGACGACTACATCGAGAAGTACTTGACTGAAAAGGTACTCAACCTGAAGGCTACCACCGATGGCGTGGAGGCATACAAGGACGCTGACTTCATCGTCATCGCCACACCTACCAACTACGACCCAGTGAAGAACTATTTCGACACCTCCCACGTAGAGGAAGTCATCGAACTGGTGATGAAGGTGAACCCAAATGCCATCATGGTCATCAAGAGCACCATCCCTGTAGGATATACAGAAAGCGTGCGCAAGAAATATGGCTGTGACAACATCATCTTTGCACCTGAGTTCTTGCGTGAAAGCAAGGCTTTGTATGACAACCTCTACCCTAGCCGCATCATCGTTGGTCGCCCTGAAGGAGACGAGCGTCTCGACAAGGCTGCCCACACTTTCGCAGAACTCCTGCAAGAAGGTGCTATCAAGGAAGACATCGACACCTTGTTTATGGGCTTGACCGAAGCAGAGGCTGTCAAACTCTTCGCCAACACCTACTTGGCTCTGCGTGTGAGCTACTTCAATGAGTTGGACACATACGCTGAGATGAAAGGACTCAACACCAAGGCAATCATTGATGGCGTAGGACTCGACCCTCGCATCGGCACATTCTACAACAATCCTTCCTTCGGCTACGGTGGTTATTGCTTGCCAAAGGATACCAAGCAGTTGCTCGCCAACTATGCTGATGTGCCAGAGAACTTGATTCAAGCCATCGTAGAGAGCAACCGCACCCGCAAGGACTTCATCGCCGACCGAGTGCTCAACATGGCAGGCTACTACGATTATGCCAACCAGAACAACTACAATGCAGCTGAGGAGAAGCCTTGCACCATCGGTGTCTATCGTCTCACCATGAAGAGCAACTCCGACAACTTCCGTCAGAGCAGCATCCAGGGCGTGATGAAGCGCATCAAGGCAAAAGGTGCACAGGTAATCATCTACGAGCCTACCCTGGAGGACGGCACAACCTTCTTCGGAAGTCGTGTGGTCAACCATCTCGAAGACTTCAAGAAGCAGAGCCAAGCCATCATCGCCAACCGCTACGACAAGTGCTTGGACGATGTGCAGGACAAGGTTTATACACGAGACATTTTCAGAAGAGACTAAACATATAAATTAGATTATAAAAGAAATGGCAAAATTAGTAATCAATTCCTACGAGGAATTTGCTTCTCACCTTGGTGAGAAATTAGGAGAATCAGAGTGGTTGCAGGTAGATCAGGACCGCATCAACAAGTTTGCAGACGCAACCCTCGACCCACAGTGGATTCACGTTGACGTAGAGCGTGCTAAGGTGGAAAGCCCTTACCACAGCACCATCGCCCACGGCTATCTGACACTTTCCCTCCTTCCATATATGTGGCAGCAGATCATCGAGGTCAACAACCTCAAGATGATGGTCAACTATGGCATGGATGACATGAAGTTCGGTCAGCCAGTTATCACAGGTTCTCGTGTTCGCCTCGTTGCCACCTTGCATGAGATTGCCAACCTTCGTGGCATCTGCAAGACCAGCATCAAGTTTGACATCGAGATCGAGGGTCAGCGCAAGCCAGCTCTCTCTGGCATCGCTACCTTCCTGTATTATTTCAAGTAAAGCAGGGGCTGATATGGCAGCAGGAAAATGGATAGGAGGTTTCCTCGGCTTCATCACGGCGGGTCCTTTGGGAGCCTTGGCAGGTTTCGCTCTAGGCTCCTTGTTCGACCACGGCTTGGATGAAGTCAACCGAGACGGAGGAAATGACTACAACAACCGGGAATACGACGATGCTTACGCTGGGAGCCGAGGCTACGGAAGCCAGCGTGCTTACGAGGGACAGCGCAACAGCTTTATGTTCTCGCTCCTCGTGCTCTCCTCTTACATCATCACAGCGGATGGCAAGATCATGCACTCCGAGATGGAACTGGTACGTCGATTCCTTCGCCAGAACTTCGGTGAGGAAGCTAGCCAACAGGGCAACAGCATCCTCCTCAAGCTCTTCGAGCAACAGAAGCGCATCGGCATGGCTGAATATCGCACGGTGATACAAGACAGCTGTCACCAGATACGCAGCAATATGCTGTATGAACAGCGACTTCAGTTGCTCAACTTCCTCGTGATGATAGCACAAGCCGACCAAGTGGTCAGCCCCGAGGAAATAGCAGCGCTCAAGGAAGTAGCCATCCATCTCGGTCTTTCCGAGGAGGACGTAGAGCAGATGCTCAACCTCCACAGTGGAGCTTCTTCCACCAGTAGTCTTGACGATGCCTACAAGGTGCTGGGCATTCCTCCAACGGCTACGAATGACGAGGTGAAGGCTGCCTATCGCAAGATGGCACTCAAGCATCATCCCGACAAGGTGGCAGCACTGGGCGAGGATGTACGCCGAGCTGCAGAGAAAAAGTTCCAGGAAATCAATGACGCCAAGGAGAGAATCTTCAAGGCACGAGGAATGTAACAAAAAAAGGCCCGCCGATTTGGCGAGCCTTTTTGTTTGGTTTATGTTCATCAGAAGTCTGCCGAGGAATTCTGAAAAGCTTATTCAGCATCCTCTGCCTTCTTCTTGCGAATAGTGCGCTTACGCTTTGGCTTCTCCTCTGCTGCAGGAGTCTCAATCTTAACACCAGCCAATTCTGGGTCGATCAAGATACGACCGCAGTACTCACAAGGGATAATCTTCTTGTGCATCTTGATATCCAACTGGCGCTGAGGTGGAATCTTGTTGAAGCAACCACCACAAGCATCACGCTGTACGTAAACGATACCCAGACCATTGCGAGCACCCTTACGAATACGCTTGAAGCTAGAGAGCAAACGAGACTCAATCTTCTTCTCCAAGTCGATAGCCTTCTCCTTCAGACGATCCTCTTCCTCACGAGTTTCCTCCATGATGTCGTCCAGTTCGGCACGCTTCTCTACGAGACCACGCTCACGATCAGCCTTCATCTCCTGAGCATGCTTCAAGTCGCCCTGCTTCTCATAGATTCTCTGCTGACCCTCACGAATCTTCTTGTTGCAGTGCTCGATTTCCAACTCCTGGAACTCGATTTCCTTGCTCAATGTATCATACTCACGGTTGTTGCTTACTGTCTCCAACTGAGAGTGATAACGCTCCAAGCTAGCCTGAGCGTCCTGAATCTCGCCCTGCTTCTGAGATACTGCTCTCTGGAACTGGTCAATATCACGCTCAATGTTCTCGATACGAGTTGCAAGACCTGCAATCTCATCTTCCAAGTCCTGAACTTCGAGAGGCAACTCACCTCTCAATGCACGCTTCTCATCGATAGCCGACAAAGTGGTTTGAAGCTGATAGAGAGTCTTCAACTTCTCTTCCACGGTCAAGTCTGTAGGATCTTTCTTTGCCATACGCTTTATATTATTTAAATAATTAATGTTTATAAATAGAGTATCGGATTGGTATTGATCTCCGAGATATAGCATTTCACTCCCGGACACTTCTCCTCAATGATACTTTGGAATATCTCGCTTGTGAACTGCTCACTCTGATAATGTCCGATGACGCAAATCTGAATCTCCTGCTCATGCCCGAAGAACTCATGATAGTGCATCTCGCCCGTGATGAAGGCATCCGCACCAGCAGCGATGGCAGCATCCAGCAAGAACGAGCCTGCGCCACCACAGAGAGCCACCTTTCGGATAGGACGGCGAAGCAACTCATTGCATTGCACACTTTCCACCCGGAAGCGGTCACGGAGCATCAAGATGAGGTCGTCGGCAGCAATGCCTTCCGAGAAACGCTCCTTCAAGTCGGAAGAAGCCTCGATAGCCTCATCAGCGATTTCACCCATCACGCCCTCGCCACCTTTCACGCCGTTCACTTCCTTTTCGCCTCCGAAGAAGCGGACATTGCGAAGTCCCAGTTTCTCAGCTATCTTGAAGTTGACACCCCCAGTAGCAGCATCCATATTGGTATGCATCGACACGATGGCGATGTCATTCTTGATGGCTTTCATCACAGTGCGCTGCACATAGTTCTCATCGCTGATTCTCGCAAGCTTACGGAAGATTAGCGGATGGTGGCTCACGATGAGATTGCAGCCCTTTCGGATAGCCTCATCGACGACAGCCTCAGTGACGTCAAGACACAACAATGCCCCTGATACTTCTACCGCCTCTGTCAATCCAACTTGCAAGCCGGCATTATCGTATCCTTCCTGCAAGGGCAGAGGCGCGTATTGTTCAAGGGCATCAACAACCTGATATATTTTCACGCTCCTTTAATATTTAAGGTAGCTCCATCTAGCAAGCATTAAAGATGCTACCGCCCGATTTTGCTAACAAATTACACTTTTAGATTGCAAAGTTAAGCATTTATCCGCTATTATGAACCTTTTCCTCTTTATGTTTAAACTTTTTTAATATTTCTATCAATACCTCTCAATATCTTTCTACTCAAACGTTTTGAGACATCCCCAAGTATCACCAAACAAAAATTAATCAAAAATAGCAATTTCATCACAAGAAAATGATGTATTTGCGATTTTTTTAGTATTTTTGCACGCATAACTATAAATATTAGAACAACTAGCACATTTGACAACCATGTGCATTAAAACGTATAGCTTATGTATTCGACATTTCCTTGCGACTTCGTGCTCCCTGCAGAATGGGAACCACAGAGTGCCATCATGCTCACTTGGCCTCATGCTGACACCGACTGGAAGCAATATCTCCGACAGATTACCAATACCTATCTAGAGCTTTCTGAGATTATTACTCGCTTCGAGCACCTTCTTGTAGTTACTCCGATTGTAGAAAGTACGCACAAGATGCTGTCAGAGCGACTTTCACCTGAGCAAATGAAGCGCGTCCTCTTGTTTGAGATTGACAGCAACGATACATGGGCACGTGATCATGGACCGATAACGTTGATATCACGCAACAAGCAAAACTCTTTCATCGTCCCTATCCACTTGCTCGATTTCAAGTTTAATGGTTGGGGCGAGAAGTTCGCATGGCAGAAAGACAATGCCATCAACCTCCAACTCTATTACCAGGGTGCCTTCGACGCTGCCTTGGAAAACCATACGGGATTCGTCCTGGAAGGTGGAAGCATCGAGAGCGATGGCAAGGGAACGATTTTTACGACATCCCAATGCCTCCTCGCCCCTCACCGCAACCAACCGTTCACCAAGGATGACATCGACCGACAGCTCAAGAATTTCTTCCATGCACGCCAGGTGGAATGGCTCGACCATGGCAATCTCATCGGCGATGATACCGATGGACATATCGACACCATCGTGAGAGTAGCTCCCCACGACACCTTATTATATGTAGATTGTGACGACCCTGAAGATGAGCAGTATGAGGACTTCCATGCCCTCGAAAAGCAACTCCAAAAACTTTTCACCTTCGAGGGATACCCTTATCGCCTGCTCAAGCTCCCGATGCCGGATGCCATCTATGACGAGGGCGACAGACTGACAACCGACAAGAACAGTCAGGGCGACCGATTGCCTGCCACCTACGCCAACTTCCTCATTCTCAACGGAGCCGTGATTTATCCGACTTACAACCAACCTGAGAAAGACGAGGAGGCAAAGCGACAGATTCAACTTGCCTTCCCCGACCGTGA
Organism: Prevotella sp. CAG:732; assembly: GCA_000436035.1. Lineage (GTDB taxonomy): Bacteria > Bacteroidota > Bacteroidia > Bacteroidales > Bacteroidaceae > Prevotella. Next base: position 29,179 of record FR893270.1, read on the forward strand.
GATTATCGGCGTAGATTCGCTCACCATCATCCGTCAGCACGGAAGCATCCACTGCCTCACCATGCAACTGCCTAAGGGAGCGGTGAGAATAAATGATAAATAACAAATGATAAATCATAAATAGGGCTAGCGCCTTGAAAGCTGATTATAATAAGAAAAAGCATATCCAATGAAACTCGGAATATTACAATTACATATCACGGCAGACATTGCCGACAACAAGACTCGCCTCGCTGAAGGCATCATCGACCTTGCTCATCGTGGCGCAGAACTCATCGTTTTGCAGGAACTCCACAACACCCTCTACTTCTGTCAGGTAGAAGATGTGGAGAACTTCAATCTTGCAGAACCTATCCCTGGTCCATCCACTGATTTCTATGGCAAACTCGCCAAAGACCTCGGTGTCGTCATCGTCACTTCCCTCTTTGAGCGCCGTGCCCCAGGTCTCTATCACAACACGGCAGTGGTCATCGAGAAGGATGGCACCATCGCAGGCAAGTACCGCAAGATGCACATCCCCGACGACCCAGCCTATTACGAGAAGTTTTATTTTACACCGGGCGACTTAGGATTCCATCCTATCCAGACATCCGTAGGCAAACTCGGTGTCTTGGTTTGTTGGGACCAGTGGTATCCAGAGGCAGCTCGACTCATGGCTCTCCAAGGAGCAGAAATGCTGATTTATCCTACCGCCATCGGTTACGCCACCTACGATACCGAGGAAGAACAACAGCGCCAGCGTGAGGCTTGGACCACCGTGATGCGTGGCCATGCCGTGGCAAACGGCTTGCCTGTAGTGGCTGTCAACCGAGTGGGCTTCGAGCCAGACCCAAGTGGACAGACCGATGGCATCCAGTTCTGGGGAAGCAGTTTCGTGGCAGGTCCACAGGGCGAGCTTCATTATCGTGCCAGCGACAAGGAAGAAGAGAGCCTTGTGGTGGACATCGACCTCAAGCATAGCGAGGATGTGCGCCGTTGGTGGCCATTCCTCCGTGACCGCCGCATCGAAAACTACGGCGAAATCACCAAGAGATTTATCGACTAAAATAGAATAAGGAGTCAGGATAATGCAGAATTTAGAAGTGATGGTGGTTCTTTTCATCATCGTGATTTTGGGATACGTCGCCTGCAAGTTAGGATATATGGGCGACAAGTTTGACAAGAAGTTGTCTTCCATCGTGGTTGACATCACTTGTCCGTTGTTGGTTTTATCGTCAGTGATGGGAGACGAGCTGCCCGACCGCACGCTCATCCTCCCTTTGTTGGGCGTAGGCTTCCTCACCTATATCCTATTATTGGTATTCGGTTTCTGGGTGCCACGCCTCATCACCAAGAACCATGACGACCAGGGCATGATAGGCTTTGCATTGATGTTTGCCAACGTGGGCTTCATCGGCTATCCTATCGTCTCTTCCATCTTCGGGCCGCACGCTGTCTTTTACGCAGCCTTGCTCAATATGCCCAACACCTTCTTTATCTTCACGGCAGGCGTGATGCTCATCAAGGGCGAATACAGTCTGAAGCAGTTCAACCCGAAGGTTTTGGTGAGTCCGGCGATGCTCGGCGCCTTCCTTGCCGCCATCATCGTGGCACTCGGCATCCATACGCCCGACATCATCGCCCGACCAGTAACGATGGTGGGCAACATCACCGTGCCAGCCGCCCTCATGATTATCGGTAGTTCAATGGCAAAGTTGCCTATTCGAGAAATCATCGGCAGCCCGAAGGTCTATATCACCGCATTGCTCCGCCTCACGATAGTGCCCTTGTCGATATACTTTCTTTTCAAGGCATGCGGAGTCAGCGACTTGGTGAACAACATCAATACGGTGGTCATCGCCATGCCTGTGGCAAGCTTTGGCACCATGTTCTGCCTGAAATATGGACGCAATCCATCGCTCATCACCGAGACCACGTTCATCACCACCCTAGGCTCCATCATCACCATCCCACTCATCACCCTGCTTTTTAAGTGAGCAGAGCATCTTCTTTGAAGAATTCATTAGCATAAAGAAAAAGATATAAGAGAGAAGAGTCTTTTCGAGGGAATCATGATTACTTGTTACACCAAGACGCAGGTGGATACAGGCTTTGCCCCCATCAACGACTTGGTTGCCACACGAGGCATGGCAGGTATGCTCGATACCATCTGGCTCATCCTTTGCGCCATGTGTTTCGGCTCTTGCATGGCGGCGAGCAACATGCTCCACGCCATCACCCACGTTCTCCTGAAGAGCATCCACAGCACCGTGTCGCTCGTTTGCTCCACCGTGACATCGGGCGTATTGCTCAACTTGGTGATGGGCGACCAATTCCTCAGCATCATCATGAATGCCTCCATTTACAAGGAGGAATATGCGGCACGTGGCTATCGACCAGAGTTGCTGAGCCGTAGCACGGAAGATTCTGCCACGGTCACCTCCGTACTCGTGCCTTGGACTACCTGCGGTATGACACAGAGCACCGTGCTTGGTATCCCGACATTGGTATATCTGCCCTTCTGCTTCTTCAACATCATCAGCCCATTGATGAGTTGCTTGGTAGCGATTCTAGGTTTCGTTCCGAAGCCTCAGAAATAGTCATAGTGATTTTCAAAGTCCCTCATAAAAATGTAGCTAAACAGCAAAAAGTCCCTCATAAAAATGTATTTTCCTTTGCTATTTCACTAAAAATCAGTAACTTTGCAGCAAAAACAAGAATTTATGGAAAGGTTCATATTGCAAGACCTCATCGCTTGGAAGAACAGGAGCCAGAGCCAAGGAGTACGAACTTGCCATACAATGGCTGATAGACGCCGGACTGGTCTTTAAGGTAAACCGCATCAACACCTTAGGCATGCCCCTAAAGGTGCATGAGAATATTGGAGCCTTCAAATTATTCATGCTCGACTGTGGATTATTGGGAGCGATGAATAAAACTCCAGCTCCTCTCTTGCTCTTGCCCAACAACGAAAATACCAACAAGGAAGATTTCACAGAGAACTTCGTTTGCAGCCAAATGCATACATTGCGCAATGTCTCCATCAACTACTATAGCAAAGAAAACAGTCAACTGGAATTGGATTTCGTCATCCAACTTGGCACTCACATCTATCCTATAGAAGTAAAAGCAGAGGAGAACTTGCAAGCCAAGTCGCTCAAAACCACTCTCGCCAACAATCCTACCCTCGTAGGCCTCCGTTTCTCCATGAGCGATTATCGAGAGCAAGATCGCCTCACGAATGTTCCTCTCTATGGTATCAATGCATATTTGGAGACGAAAAAGGACATTTAGAGGCAAATAATTTATCTCAGTTCGTTATCCCGAACTGAGGTACTTAATGAGCAATGGTTATGTAGCCGATGACTTTATCTTAGAAATGCAAGGAAGAAGCTAAACTCATTTTGCATTTTTTGACAGTTGCATTTTTTTGCAACTGCCGAGAAATCCTCGGTAGTTGCTTTTTCTTATCACAGACCTTCCAAACAAGCAACTATTTCCAAAATGGAAATAGTTCCTCACGCCAACCCCTCTCGATACCCCAGCACTTCCTCTGCCGTAGCAAACAGCGGCTCACCAGGCGTATAGCTGCCAAACATCCCCAAGTGCTTACCTTTTAATACTTGAAAAAGGAAAGATATCACCATTATTGTATTTACCTATATGCGCCCAACCGCTTTTAAAAGGATGATATTGGCTTAAATCCAAACACAGTTTCAACTGTCCGTCTCTCAAACTAAGGTTAGCATTTCTCACCTCATAATATCCTTCTGCCATCCCTTCCACCATTTCCATAAGATAATCAATAGCTCCAATCTTTAGAGATTCACCACTTCCTAATGAGACTGGCACGTAACGAGAAGTTAAATCATGGTTCAGGCATTTTAGATCATATTCATAATCAAAGCGTTCATAGTTCAAAGCAATCACATTACCCTTATTCTCCTCCTCATATACCAATCCTTTCTGTGGAATAGAATCTTTCACATGCTCATACACGCTATCTTCCAACAAGATTTCTCGAAGATGCTTCTCCAACAAATCACATTGAATGATTTCGTTCTCATCTTCTTTTGAAGCAGGCAGCAAAGGAAACGCACCAATATTCACTTTTTTGATGCTCTGATAGAAATACCTATTCAGAATCTCGTCACCTTCCACCCTACCAGGAAACAAGATATAACCACCGATTATCTCCTTGGCACGAGGGCGATTCTCTGCCTTCATTGCATAATAAATGGCATCACGATAGCGATGCATCTGATTGATGGCATCAGGCAAAGGATAATCTGCTACATCAATGCTTACCCCATCATCCAACTCTCCATCTTTCACATCATCCTGCACACGATACTTTGCATCATAAAGATAAGTCAAGACAAAGCCATTTCTCTTCTTGACCGTAACCACGATGTCAGGTCGCTGCTCTGTCGTTGAAGTATTGAATCTCGCCGTCTTTCTATTATATGTATGCTGATACTCCAAGCGAACCACATCACCATTCAATACGTTGTCAAACTCCACCTTATGTGTCATTCCACTTTTTACGATGGTATTCAGCATTTCGCTCTTATCTTCCCTCACATGCTCATTTGGCTTCGACAAATCCAATTCTAAAACTTTAGCTATCAAACGTTTCATCACCAAATAGCACCATATTTCATAGAGTTCCCAAATCTTTTTCGTGCCAATATCCGTCTTTCCATCAACTAAGTCAAGAGAATTCTTCAGCATCAGCCAAGCCTTATATACCTTACTATATCCCATACGTTGCTGCAAGATGGCACTTTCCTGGCGAAACCCCTCAAACTCTCCCACTTTTCTGAAAAAAGCAGAACCCTCCAAGCGTTTGAACAAGACATCATATTCTTCCAAAGATTTACGTTCTTCCTCATCCATATCAGAAAACAATGCACTCAACTCGCCAAATACCTCACGGAATTTCTTTCCCAATACATGCAAGGAATATTTCACAAAGCGGTTCTCACGAGTGTTGACTGTATTTTCCGTTTGCTCATATCTGAAATAATGCATCTCAGCATCTTGCCCCATATTCTTGTAGCGTTCTTCTTCCTGCTGGCTCCATCTGCGTATTCTGTCAGGACGAGCATGGTATGTCTTCCGAATCGGTTTATTGTTAGGTCTTGACATCACAAACCTAACATTCTTGAAGTAATCCTCCACAACACTCTTAAAGATACTGAGCCAAATGATATGGTTGTTTTTCTCAGTACGTTGCAAGGCAAAGCTACTGAAAGTCAAGGTAAGATAATCAAAGACATAGTTTTCGTATTCTTGGTTGACAAGAGCCATGATTTGCTGCAAGTCATTTTTTGTATCCAGCTTAGGCGATGCCACATACAGCTCCATTTGCTCATGATGCAACATCTCTTCGGCATCCCAATAGTCAAAAGCAAAAGAAAACTTACCTGGAGAATTCAAGAAGTCAATATCTCCCACGAGTATTCCGGAGTCATCACCATTGGGATAAAACTTGAAGTTCTCACCAACCCCTTTCAACTGATGGCGAACACGAGGCGCATGCTTTTCGGTGGATGCATCCAAGCCATGCTTGAACTCGACAGCAAATTGATATTTGCATGTTTCGAAGAGCACAGGCCAAAGCTGAGGCCATTCTGTTCTCAGCACAGCCTCTTCATTTTGCATAACAAGTTCTTTCTTATCTGCATCCTGCTTTCTTAGCCACAAAGAGCCTTCTCTACTTGACGAATACTCACAATAGGTCAATGCGCCATTTTTCACACGTCGCACAAACCTATCCCAAGCATAATCAATGGAGGCTGTACTAATTGTAACCTGATAATCAGGGCATTCAAACTTCAATACATCCATATCGTCACCTTAATTCCAGAAACTTGTAAAGCCACTATGATCTTTGCCAAAGCGTTTTATCATGAATTCTATCTTCTCTGAACTTTGTTTCCACTCCATTCTTTCGGCACGATCGCCCAACTTCACTAGACATTTGTCACACTTCTCGAAATCACCCTCAATACGAGGAAGAACTTTCTGCATCAAAACATCGTCAAAGATAGAATTTAAGTCGGTATTGATTTCAACACCATCATTTTCCTCTTCTTCACCCATCAACTCCACGATTTTCTGTTTTGCACGATAGAGCAAGATGGTCTCGTTCAAGATTCGATAACTTATCTTGAATGGAGTACCCTCCATATCTGAATTAATATCATTGATAAAGCCGATGATTCTATTTTTCTCTTCGTCGGAAAGCGTAAATCGCCCATCTTCCATCATTTCCGTAGCACGTACCTCATCACTGATAAACAGTTCGCCTTTGCGATAATTCTTCACATAACCAAGAGTTACATCGGAATCAAAATAAGATGAATCGAACGTTCCAACTATTGTTTCAAAGGTCATGGCTCTGTCTATCACCTTTCGAGAGAAAGAATTTGTGGTATCATCCATGTTGACCGTACCTATAATGATAACGTTCTGCGGAATGGTTAGACCATCACGTTTCAGTTCCTCTACCAACCAGCTCTGCTCGAAGAATTCTGACTCATCACTATCCGACTCCTTTACTTTGGCTGTAAACTCCGTAATATCCTTCACCTCGTTGATAGGTTTCAAACCTATCTTCAAGAAAACATCAAAGTCATCGGCATAATCCTTATCATTGAAAACACTTGCCGGCACGATTGCATCCGTAACGATAGTACCATCTTTCTTTCGTTTTCTTGACTCAATCACACTGAGGAAATCTGCGAAATATTCCTCAACAGGGGCTAGGTTCATTTCATCCAAACATACAAAGAATGGTACATTCGGATGTAACTTCGCCTTAACAAGAAAACGCATAAAGTCGGTAACATAATAGTTACGATTGACTGAAGAGCGGAAGCCTGTGATGTCTGTCGCATCATGCCAATTAGGTTTTACGCTAACTAGCAGATAATTACCTGGCGAGGTTTCCGATGTATTCAACACACCATCACAAGGGCAAGTTGTAAAAGCCAAACTCTTGACAAGCAAGCTCTTACCTGTACCTGAGAAACCTCCCAAAATGAGGAAAGGTTTTGTCTTGATAGCTGCCATATAAGCATACTCACGACTATCCAGTTCGGTTGTTTCGTCTGTTGGCTCTATAGGAGTGGAAAGAATATCCGTATGGTCAGCTACTTCCACATCTTCTATTTGTGGAAGATTACGCATTTGATGTTCCAAATCCTTAACATCACTTCCAATTAGAGCCTTAAAATGCAATTCTTCTTGACCAGCTATATCTATGTCATAAATCACCCATGGAGTTTCTTCAGACAGATGCAAACACTTTATTGCCTCTCTAAAAAAATCTTCATTAGAAATTGCACCATATTTTAATTTTGGGGTATATTTAATCTGCAATCGTCCTTTATGTGCTTCCGCCTTGTCACGAATTATCGTCATAACAAAAGATGCAGGAATCTGTATGCCATTAATAAAAACTTTATCAAAGACAGAAACTAACATTGGTTCTGAGGTAGCTTCATCAAAACCTGTATTACCATAATATATACGTGACCCCTTTCCTATTGGCAAAGAGAAATCATGAGTATTTAGCGTAACACATTTATGCATCATACCAATAACAATATTCGAAGCTACATCTTTTTTAATAAGATGGACTTTCTTTGTATCTTGGTTGACTATAGCAGTCCCCCACGAAGGGCAACCTGGGCAATTAAAAGCCAATGAAAAATCATCTATTCTCATAACACCAAATTAATCTATTAATGATAACCATTGCTCCTTTCTATCAGAAGAATCATGGTAAGTTTCACTATACTCCTTATTTACAATAACAGCCTTAAAATGCAATTCATCTTGATTTATTACATTCATTTCATAAATAAACCAACATGACTCCCAATTTAAGCCTAATCGCTTACGTGCAATTCGAAAGAATTCTGCATTGGAAATTCGTTCCCCTGCAAAATTATAAGTAATTTTATCTGAATACTTGATAGACTTTCTTCCCGTATGGCTTGCACTCAATTCCTTTATCAGAACCATAATAAAAGGATAATCTATAGCTATACCATTTATATAAACCTTTCTAAAAACAGAAGCAAGGTGACACTCCTCAAAATTAGTAGCATAATCAACATGTCCACCCTTTCCTAAAGGCAGCATCACATGATGTAAGTTCACCGAATTATACAGCATACCAACAAGGATTTCCTCGCATCCTTCCACAGTAAACTTATAGGCAGGTTTCGATTGCCCTAGTTCTGTTCCCCAAGAAGGAGTTCCACCACCTTTCTCGATAATGGAACCAAAAGCTAAAGTACTCAGATTTAACTTCATAATTGCTTAAATATATGTGTTAATAATCTACCTACCAAATTCACATCCCAACCATTACCTGCACGTTTCGACAATTGCGTATAAGATTGCCCATCAAAGTCTATCTCACAAGTTTTTAAATCTCTGGAAATTCTAAATCCCATTAATCTAAATTGTTCATAAACTGACATTTTGCGGACTACTTCCTTACCCTCTTTAGGTACTTCTACAACTCTCAAACTATTATGTTCTGGCTGTGTTATTGTAATACAAAAGCCATCAAACTTAATTTTTTTGTTGTAAACATCAAAACACAATGGAGATTCTACAGCAAATGATTCTATATGATGCTTTTCTTTTAGGTGCTCTATCTGTGCCTCACTTAAATACAACTTTTTATCAGGGTTGTAGTCCAAGAAATCTGCCATTTTAAGGTTTGACTCTACCTTGTCAGGAACCATGCTGAAATTTTCCGGTAAACCACCCAAACGAGCAAACATCCAAAGACGTTCACGATTTTGAGGAATTCCATAATCCTTAGAATTAAGCACAGCCTTTGCCAAAGGATTTTCCCCATATCCCATTTCTGTCAAATCTTTTATTAACTGATCATGTATAGGTTGAAACTTTCCATGCGTAAAACCTTTCACATTCTCCAAGAATAGGTATTTAGGCTTTTTTACCTTACAAATACGTATTATATATCCTACCATTCCACCACGTCCATAAGGATCATCAACTC